>JANPGL010000286.1:0-8138 GCA_031423915.1 Actinomycetes bacterium
CCCCGTTCCAGTGGTTCGGCCAGAACACGGTCGAGGAACTGCGCCGCAAGATCGGGCTGCTGCGCGACGCCACCGCCAAGGCCAAGGGCGTGCAGCTCAAGTGGCACGACGCCCGGGCCAGCCTGGCCGAGGGCATCGCCAGCAAAGGCGACCGGCGCATCGGTAACGTCGTCGAGCGGGTGTGGCGCGAAGGCGGCACGTTCCAGGAGTGGAGCGAGCACTTCGACGTGGCCCGCTGGGAAGCGGCCATGGAGGCCGAGGGGCTGTCGATCGACGAGCACGTGTTCCGCCATCGCGGCGACGACGAGATCCTCCCGTGGGACCACCTGTCGGCCGGGCTCCACCGCGACTTCCTGTGGCAGGACTGGCAGGAGTCGCTGGCCGAGCACGGCCTGGAGGACTGCCGCTGGACGCCCTGCTACGACTGCGGCGTGTGCACGGGCTACGGCATCGAGCACGTGGTTGCGTCGCCCGTCCCGCCTGCGGGTGGCAGCCAGGGAACCGGTCAGGACCTGAGCCGCGGCCACGAGGTCACGGTGCAGCTCGGCGTGCCGCGCCGGGCCGAGGCGCCGGTCGGGGTGGGCGGCTAGCCGTGCGGGTGCGCATCCGGTTCTCGAAGGTGGGCAAGGTGCGCTTCACGAGCCACCGCGACGTGGCCCGCATGTGGGAGCGCGCGTTCCGGCGTGCGGACATCCCCGTCGCCTACTCGGAGGGCTTCTCGCCGCGACCCAAGCTCAGCTTCGGCCTCGCGCTGTCCAACGGACACGAGTCGGTGGCCGAGTACGTCGATGCCGACCTGATCGGCCAGATCGACCTGGACACCCTCGCGGAGCGCACCACCGTGTCGCTCCCCGAGGGTCTCACGGTCACCGGGGTGACGGTCGTCCCCCCGGGCACGCCGTCGCTGCAGGAGGACGCCGTGGCCAGCCGCTGGCACATCCTCCTCGACGGCGTTTCACTGGAGGACGCCCAGTCCGCCGTGGTCGCCGCACTGGCCGCCCCGGCGCTCGTCCTCCTCCGCACCCGCAAGGGTGAGGAACGGTCCGACGACGTGCGCCCCGCCATCGAGGCGCTCTCGGTCGAACCGACACCCGACGGCCCGCTCCTCGACGCCACGCTCGCCACCCGGCCGCGTGGCTTGCGCCCCACCGAGTTGCTCGCCGCCGTCTTCCCGCACCCCCCGGAGCCGGAGTTCTGCTGGCGACAGGTGCTGCGGGTCCAACAGTTCATCGAACGCGACGGCAGCCGCCGCGAGCTACCCCCGCTCGCAGCCGCGCCGGCGCCGCATGCCCTGGAACCGGCATGCGCCTGAGAAGGGACCTCCCCCATGAGCGACACCGCCGACGGCGTTGTCCCCGCGTCCACGCCGGTCCACCCGGAGGCGACGGCTGAGCACGCGCCCGCAGAGACGGCCGACGCCGATCCTGCGGGCGACCCCGCGATCCGGGCCAACCGACGTCGACGTCGCGGGTCTCGCGGGGGCAAGAACCGATCGCGTTCGCGTGCCGCCGGAAGCGTCGAGGGCGACGGCCCGGATGACGACGGCGACGAGGACGGCAGCGACGGCGACGACCCGGACGGCAGCGACGGCGGCGACGGCGCCGACCCGGACGGATCGGCCGACGGGGCCGCCGAGCCGACGCCCGACGTCGCCCCGGCGCCGCGACGTACCCGTGCACCGCGGCCCGTGGCCGAGCCCGTGGTGGCGGTCGTGTCGGTCGACGTCGACCAGCCCGACCTGCCCGACCCGCCCGGCGAGGGGCGTGTGAACGACCCCGAGGCGGCCGAGCAGGCCCTCGTCAGGCGCCCGCGCATCGGCGACTCGCGACCGGCCCCGACCCTCGCCGTGACCGCGGCGGCCCCGGCGGTCGAGGGTGACAGCGCCGATGGCGGCGGCAAGAAGACCCGCCGTCGCGGCGGTCGCGGTAAGTCGGGTTCGACCGCGGGTGGGTCGCCGGCCGCGGGTGCTCGCGACGGCGGTGGCCGCGGCGGACGCGGGGCCCGGCGCGCGGAGCCCGTGGCCGACGTGCTCGACGCCGAGGCGCTCGAGCGGCGCAAGGGCCGGGAGCGCAAGGGTCGCCCGGTGGGGCGTTACCTGATGTGCGTCCACGTGCGCCCGGAGCTGACGCAGATCGCCGTGATGGAGGGGCGCAGCCTCATCGAGCACTACGTGTCGCGCCCCGCCGACGAGGTGGGCCAGATCCACGGCAACATCTACATGGGCCGGGTCCAGAACGTGCTGCCCGGCATGGAGGCGGCCTTCGTCGACATCAGCACCCCGAAGAACGCCGTGCTGTACCGAGGCGACCTGACGTACGACATGGAAGACGTCGAGTCGAAGGGCAACCGGAACGACCTGCGCATCGAGCAGATGCTCAAGCCTCGGCAGCTCATCCTGTGCCAGGTCACCAAGAACCCCATCGGGGCCAAGGGCGCCCGGCTCACGCAGGAGGTGTCGCTCCCCGGTCGGTTCGTGGTCCTCATCCCGAACTCGAAGACGTACGGCATCTCCAAGCGGCTCGGCGACGAGGAACGCAAGCGGCTGCGGGCCGTGCTCGACAAGGTGAAGCCCGACGAGCACGGCGTCATCGTGCGCACGGCCGCCGAGAACGTGTCGTCCGACGAGCTGCGCGCCGACGTCGAGCGCCTGCTGGCCCAGTGGGCGCGGGTGGAGGCCAAGGCCAAGAAGGTCAACAGCCCGGCGCTGCTCTACCGGGAGCCGGACATGGCCGTTCGGGTCATCCGCGAGGAGTTCAACCCCGAGTACCGCGGGGTCGTCATCGACGACCGCGAGCTGTACGAGGAGGTGCGCAGCTACGTGGCCGGCGTGAACCCCGACCTGGTCGACCGGATCGAGTACTACGACCCCGAGGCCGAGGGCATGCCGGTGTTCGAGCGGCACCATGTGCACGAGCAGCTCCACAAGGCGCTCGACCGCAAGGTGTGGCTGCCGTCGGGCGGCTCGCTCATCATCGAGCACACCGAGGCGCTCACGGTCATCGACGTCAACACGGGCAAGAACGTGGGCACGACGAACCTCGAAGAGACGGTGTACCGGAACAACCTCGAGGCGGCCGACGAGATCGCCCGCCAGCTCCGCCTTCGCGACATCGGCGGCATCATCGTCATCGACTTCATCGACATGGAGATCCGGGAGAACCGGGCCAAGGTGGTCCACGCCTTCCGCGACGCCCTGGCCAGGGACAAGACCCGAACGCAGGTGTTCGACATCTCGGAGCTCGGCCTCGTCGAGATGACCCGGAAGCGGATCGGGGAGGGGCTGTTGACCTCGTTCGCCAACCCCTGTCCGTTGTGCGAAGGGCGCGGCATCAAGCTCGACGTCAGCCTCATCGACTGAGCGCGGCGAAGGCGATGCGCCCGTGGGAGCGCCAGCGACCCGGGCGCCGATGGGGTCCGGGGGCGCAGCCCCTGAGGGGGTCGACTGATGCCGGCGATGCCGGGGTTTGTTCCCACCGAAGTCCTCCGGTAGAGTCGACCCGCTATGTACGCAGTCATCGCCACGGGCGGTAAGCAGGAACGAGTCGCCGAAGGTCAGCGGCTGAACGTCGAGCTCCTCGGGCTCGACGAAGGTGCCGACGTGAGCTTCGCTCCGATCCTGGTCGTCGATGGCGACCAGGTCCTCGCGACGCCCGCACAGCTCAAGGGTGCCAAGGTGACCGCCAAGGTCGTCGGTGAGGCCGCAGGGCCCAAGATCGACGGTTTCACCTACAAGCGGCGCACCAACCAGCGCCGCCGGTTCGGTCACCGCCAGCACTACACCACCATCGAGATCCTCAAGATCTCCGCCAGCTGAGAAGGACGGAGCCATGTCAAAGACCAAGGGCGGCGGTTCCACCCGGAACGGCCGTGACTCCAACGCCCAGCGCCTCGGCGTGAAGGTGTTCGACGGCACCAAGATCACCGCGGGCTCCATCCTCGTGCGCCAGCGCGGCACGAAGTTCCACCCCGGTCACAACGTCGGCATCGGCAAGGACGACACGCTGTTCGCCACGGCCGCCGGGTCGGTGAAGTTCGGCGAGCGCAAGGGTCGCAAGATCGTCGACGTCATCCTGCCCGACTGACGGCAGCCCAGATCGAGACCGCAGCCCCGGCCCACGGCCGGGGCTGCGTCGCGTCCGAGCGCCGAGGCGGCGGTGGGCCGGTCGGTGCTGGGGTGGTGACCCCGTACGATGCAGCCATGGGGGAGCACCACGACTGGCAGTACGACCCGTTGGCGCCCGAGACGGTGGCCGACCCGTTCCCGGCCTACGAACGGCTCCGGGCCGAGTGCCCGGTGCACCGCACCGACCGCTTCGGGCACCCGCTCTACACGCTGAGCCGACGTGCCGACGTGTACGCCGTGCTCACCGACCCGGCCGGGTGGTCGAACCGGCTCGGGCCCGGCGTGGGGTACGCCGGTAGCGAACGCACCGGCGACCTCCAGCGCTTCGACCCGCCGGAGCACACGGCCCGGCGCCGCTTCGCCCGGCCGGAGTTCAACCCGGTGCGTACCGTCGACCTCCAGGATGGGGTGCGGGCGCGGGCCGTGGCGCTCGTCGACGCCATGCTCGCCGCCGGGCCGCCGGCCGAACTGCACGACGACGTGGCCCTACCGCTGCCCATCTTCTCGTTCATCGAGATGATGGGCGGGGTCGACGCGGCCGATGCCGACCGCATCAAGGGCTGGGCCGACGAGATGGTCAAGGGCCTTGCCGACCCTCAGGGCGCCGGCGTGGCGACCAAGGAGCTGCACCGCTACCTCCGCGAGCGCATCGTGGCCGTGCGGGAAGCGGCCGACGACGCCGGCACGCCAGGGGAGGAAGCGGCCGGCGACGTGGTGCCGGCCGGGCTGCTCGCCACCTACTCGCTCCGCCTGTTCGACGGGGTGCGGATGGACGAGCACGAGTGCGCCAACATGCTCTCGCAGCTCATGGTGGCGGGGCACGAGACGACCACCAGCCTGATCACCAACCTCGTGTTCCGGCTCCTCGAGCAGCGCGATCGCTGGGAGGCCGTGGTGGCCGACCCGTCGTTGGCCGAGGCCGCCGTGGAGGAGAGCCTGCGCTTCGATCCGCCGGTGCTCGGCCTGTGCCGCACCAACAACGAGCCCGCCCGGCTCGGCGACCACGACCTCGACCCGGGCACGAAGATCATGGTGCTGTACGCCTCGGCCAACCGTGACCCCGCCGCGTTCGACCGGCCCGACGAGTTCCGGCTCGATCGGCCCTGGGCCGAGCTGCGCCGCCACTACAGCTTCGGCTGGGGCGTCCACCACTGCCTGGGGGCGCCGATCGCCCGCCAGACGGCCCGCATCGCCCTGGAGACGTTGGCGGCGCGGGTGCCCGGCCTGGAGCTGGCCGGACCGACCGAGCGCATCGGCAGCGAGCTCCTGTGGGGCCGTCGGGTGTTGCCGGTGGGGTGGTGACCCGCGTCCTCGTGCTGTGCGGCAGCCTCCAGTCGGTCTCGGCCAACCGGGCCGCCGCCGACGTGGTGGCCGCCGCGCTGAGAGCCGGCGGCGCCGACGTCGACGACTACGACGCGCTGGCGTCGCTGCCGCCCCTCGACGTCGACCCGGCGCACGATCCCGGCCCGGTCGTGACCGACTGGCATGCCCGGGCGGCCGCCGCCGACGCGGTGGTGGTGGCCGCCCCTGAGTACGCCGGTGCGCTGGCCGGTACGGCCAAGAACGCACTCGACTGGCTGGTGGGGTCCGCCGGTCTCTACGCCAAGCCCGTGGCGGTGGTGAGCGCCGGTACCACCGGCGGCGAGCACGCTCGACGCGACCTGGTGCGCACGATCACCTGGCAGGGTGGCCACGTGGTCGCCGAGCTCGGGATCGCGGCGCCCCGCACCAAGTCGGACGCGGCCGGTCGGCTCGTCGACCACGCGACCCTCGACGGGCTCGTGGCGCTGGCTCACGCGCTCCTGCGCGCCGTGGGCCTGCCGGCCGACCATCGCCTGGCACTCGTCCGGCCCATCGTGGCGTCGGCCGGCGTCGACCTCGCCCACATCGCTCCCGCGGTCTGACCCTCTACCGCCTGACCCTCTACAAGACGTCGATGCCCTTGGGCAGCTTGGCCGGGTCCCAGCCGAGCAGCGACACGGCCTGCTGGCAGGCGAACCGGTCGGTCATGCCGGCGACGTACCCGACGGCGGCGGCCAACGCCTCGGGCGTGCCGGCGCCGATGCCCTGGCTGCGATGGATGGGCAGCACGTTCGGGCGGTCGGCGTAGTGCTCGACGAGCGCCCGCAGCACGGCGATGACCGCCTGGGCCTGGGCGGCCGAGGCGGGCCGAAGGTAGACCTGCTCGTAGTTGAACCGTCGGAAGGCGGCCAACGCATCGGCACAGCGGGCCGTCATGCCGACGGCGCCACCGGCCGTGGAGCCCTCGGCCAGGCCGAGGATGAACGTGTGGAGCTGCTCGGTCCGCGTGGTGCCGCACACCGTGCGGACCTGGTCGGGCAGCATGTCGAACGTGACCACGCCCGAGGCGGCGGCGTCCTCGAAGTCGTGGCACACGTAGGCGATGCGGTCGGCCCAGCTGACCACTTCGCCCTCGGGCGTCGCCGGCGCGGGGCGCGACCACGAGTGGTTCCGGATGCCGTCGAGCGTCTCGAGGCACAGGTTCAGCGGCGCCAACGTCACGTCGGCGCCCCAGGTGGCGTGATCGAAGCCGTCGGGCACGTAGGGGCTGAGCGCGTCCTCGCTGGCGTGGCCGCCCGGCCCGTGCCCGCAGTCGTGCCCCAGGGCGATGGCCTCGGTCAGGGCGACGTTCAGGCCGAGCTGCCGGGCTACCGACGTGGCCACCTGGGCCACCTCGAGGGCGTGGGTGAGCCGCGTGCGCTGGTGGTCGTCGGGGAACACGAAGACCTGGGTCTTGCCGGCGAGGCGGCGGAACGCCGACGCGTGCAGGATGCGGTCCCGGTCGCGCTCGAAGCACGTGCGAAACGGGTCGGGCGCTTCGTCGACGGCCCGGTTACCGGCGCCGTCGGCCCGGGTGGCGCCCGGAGCCAGGGCGTCGTGCTCGTGCTCCTCCCGTGCCTGACGGGCGAGCATCTCGCCCCCGGCCAGGCCCGCTGACGTGTCGGCGTGGGCCAACCGCACGGCGCCCTCGGCCGCCACGCCCTGCATGGTGGAGGCCCATCGCTCGGTGCGTTGCGTCGGTTCGGTCCGCTCGGTCGCCATGGGTCCATCCTATGGAAGGGGTGTGCGGGGGTTGGGGCCGGTACTCTGATCGGTCGCCATGTCCGCCTTCGTCGACGAATCCCAACTGAATGTCCGAGGAGGCGACGGCGGCGCAGGCTGCGTCAGCTTCCGCCGTGAGGGCCCCGTGGTCATGGGCGGCCCCAACGGGGGCGACGGAGGCAAGGGCGGCGACGTCTGGCTCGTGGCCGACCGCAACGTGGCGTCGCTGCTCGCCTTCCGTGACCACCCCCACCGGCGCGGCACCAGCGGCGTCCACGGCAAGGGCAAGGACATGCACGGCCGGGGCGGCGAGGACTGCATCGTCAAGGTGCCCGAAGGCACGGTGGCCCGCGACCTGTACACCGGCGAGGTGCTGGCCGACCTGGTGCGCCACGGCGACCGCTGGATGGCGGCCGAGGGCGGTCGCGGCGGGCGCGGCAACGCCAAGTTCCTCTCCAACCGTCGCCGTGCCCCCCGCTTCTGTGAGCAGGGCGAGGAGGGCAACGAGCGCTGGCTGAAGCTCGAGCTGAAGCTCATGGCCGACGTGGCCCTCGTCGGCTTCCCGAACGCCGGCAAGAGCACCTTCATCTCGTCGATCTCGGCCGCTCGCCCCAAGATCGCCGACTACCCCTTCACCACCCTCGAGCCGCACCTCGGCGTGGTCCGCCTCGACGACGCCGAGATGATCGTCGCCGACATCCCCGGACTCATCGAGGGCGCCGCCGAGGGCCGGGGCCTCGGCCACCAGTTCCTCCGCCACGTCGAGCGGGCGCGCGTCCTGTGCGTCCTGGTCGACCTGGCCGCCACCGACGGGGCCTCGCCGGCCGAGCAGGAGCGCATCCTGCTCCACGAGCTCGGTGCCTACCGGCCGGACCTTCTCGACCGGCCCCGCCTCGTCGTCGGCTCCAAGCTCGACGTCGCCGAGGCCCCCGAGGACACCAGGCCCGAGCGG
>JANPGL010000287.1:0-3696 GCA_031423915.1 Actinomycetes bacterium
ACCCGACCCGAGGTCGCCGTGGTGCTCCACGCCGCGCCCTCGGTCGCCCAGGCGTTGCGCCGTTCGCTCGAGGGCGACGCCGGCACCTCGGTGCTGGCCGCCGCCACGGACGCCGGCTCCGTGGCCCGTGCCGTGGCCGGCAGCCGATCGGCCCTCGCGGTCGTGGTGCTCGTCCACGGCGCCGAGCGGCTACCGCTTCCTCTCGTCGTCGATGCCGGCGGGCGGCCACCCATGGCACTGGCGGTCCTCGATCGCCCCGAGCGCGCCGAGGTCGCCGCCGCGCTCGACAGCGGGGCCCGCGGTGTGGTGCTCGTCGACACCCCTCCGGCGCTCTTGCAGCACAGCGTCCGCTCGGTCATCGACGGGACACGCCCTGCCGACCCTCGCGTGTCGGGCGCCGTGGCCGACTGGATCGCCGAACGCGTCGTCCCCCGGCTCACCGCGCGCGAGGAGGAGGTGTTGGCTCTGGTGTGCGCGGGCCTGCTCAACAAGCAGATCGCCCGCACGCTGTCGATCACCACCGCCACCGTGAAGGCGCACCTCACACGGCTCTACGGGCGGTTGGGTGTCGACGACCGCGCCGCTGCCGCGGCGTGGGCCCTGGCGCAGCGGTCCGGCCCGGCCGACGCCGGCGCCTGACGCGCCGGGTCGGCGAGCACGGGCCAGGCCTCAGGCCGGCAGTTCGAGCACCGTCACGGTGCCGGCGGCACCATCGACCTCGACCAGCGCGCCGTCGGGGATCGTCTTCGTCGCGCCGGTGACCGAGACGACGCACGGCAGGCCGAGTTCGCGACTCACGATCACCGCGTGCGTGATCTGCGCGCCCACGTCGACGACCACTGCGGCGGCCGGCACGAACAGCGGCGTCCACGACGGGTCGGTGAACGGGGCGATCAGCACCTCGCCGGGCTCGAGACCGCGGGGGTCGGCCGGGTCGAGCACCACGCGGGCCCGGCCGCGGGCCACGCCCGGGCAGCCCGGGATGCCCGACAGCACGGTACCGACCGCCGAGGCGACGTTCACGGCCGTGCTGCGCCTCGGCCACTCGGTGACCGGGGGCGGGGCGCCGAACGTGACGAAGGGCGGCTCGCGGTCCCACAGCGTCAGGTAGTAGCGCTCGCGCTCGCGCACGATCGCAGCGAACGGCTCCGGCTTCTCGGCCAGATCGTCGAGCTCGCCGTCGACGAGCATGAAGACCTGCTCGACGTTGTCGAAGATGCCGCGCTCAACCAAGCGCCGACCGAGCTCGCGGTAGGCCAGCCGCATCTCGTGGACGATCTTGATGTTGTTCGTCTTGGTCCGCTCGCGACCGACGTTGGTGAGGTGAGCCACGCGCAGGCCGGCATCGAACGCGCCGAGCGCTTCGTCGTAGCCGGCCAGCATCGTGCGCACCTCGTCGGTGGCGCGCTCGCGCTCGTCCGAGCGGATGTCGGTGCGTGCCTTCGGCGAGTCGGCGTCGTCGGCGAACCGCATGCGGTCGATGGCGGCGAGTGGCACCGCCGGGTTGGTGCCCCACGTGTTGCTGCGGAACTCCCACTCGTTCGGACCGCGGCTGCCGAAGTCGTCGAGGAACTTCTTGAAGCGCCAGTCGAACTCGGCGGCCTCGTTGTCGCCCGACTCGGCGGCGTCGGCCAGCCGCGCCGGCAGGCCCGGCAGACCCGCGTCGAACACCGCGGTGAGCGACGCGGAGCCCCGCACGAGGCGGCCGAGCTCCCACATGGCGAAGCTCGGCGCGGCCGAGTCGACATCGCCGAGCCCGGCGATGAGCGTCATGATCAGCTCGGGCTTGCCGATGGCGGCGAGCACCTGGCCGACCGCGCCGATGCCGATGCCCGACGCGCTCGACACCATGATGTGGCGGCAGAACAGCCGGCGGTACAGGGGCGTGAACGAGCGAGCGTGATCGACCAGCTCCTGGTCGGTCATCTCGCCCAGGTCCGGGCGTCGCGCCACGAGGCGATCGATCTCGTCACGGTCGGCGCGAAGCTCGGGGAAGTCGACCCGGGCGAACAGCTCGGCCAGGAACTGGGTCAGCTGGGCCTCGTGCTTGGGGCTCACGTCGGTGGGCCGGGCTTCGTCGGCGTACGGGACGATGCCCGGCATGTCGCCGAAGTACTGGAGATCGACGATCTCCGGGGTCATGCCCGGCATGCGCACGCCGAAGACGCGGGTGCACGACATGTTCAGGTACAGGTAGCCCCCGAAGATGCCGATCGTGTTCGGACGGTCGAGATCGAACTCGTCCTGGTCGAAGCAGCCCGTGCGCACGTAGGCGTCGCGCCAGCCGTACTCGCCGGGGCCGCCGAGTCCCACGGATGCCGACAACGGCGACACCGGGTCGGGCATCACCTCGCCGGCGTTGGCCCGCGTGTAGTTCGGGTACTTCTCGCTGGCCGGGTAGTCGGCGATCCAGCGCTCGGTCATGCGGGCTCCTTCGGGTTCAACGGGGGATGTCGACGATGGTCACGGTGCCGGCGTCGCCGTCGACGCGCACGAGCGCTCCGTCGGGGATGCGCCGGGTGGCGTCCTTCACGCTGACCGCACAGGGGATCCCGAGCTCACGGCTCACGATCACGGCGTGGCTCACCTGCGCGCCGACATCGACGACGACCGCGCCGGCCGGCACGAACAGCGGTGTCCACGACGGGTCGGTGAACGGGGCGATGAGCACGTCGCCCGGCTCGAGCGCCGTCGGGTCGGCGGGGTCGAGGATGACCCGCGCCCGACCCGTGGCCGAACCCGGGCAGCCCGCCACGCCGACGAGCACATCGCCGACCGAGGCGGCCGTCGCCGGGCCGCGGGAGCGGCGAGGCCACTGGCCGACCGGCGCCACCGAGCCGTTGACGATGAACGGCGGCTCGAGGTCGAACAGCTCGAGGTACTGCTGCTCGCGCGCCGCCAGCCGGACCCGGAACTCGTCCGGTGACGACACGAACGCGTCGAGCTCGTCGTCGAGCAGCATCGTGACGGCCGCGAGCGCGAAACCGTGCCGGGCGCCCAGCTCGCGGACGGCCATCCGCTGCTCGTGGAGCACGCGGATGATGGTGGTCTTCGTGCGCTCGCGCCCGGCCAGGTACACGTGCGCCGAGCGCAGTCCGCGCCGGAACTGGCCGAGCAGCTCCGGCTGGTCGGCCAGTGCGGCCTCGACCCGGTCCGTCAGCGCCTCCCGGTCCGCCGCCCGCAGGGCGTTGCGCACGCTCGGGGCGTCGTCGTCGCCCTGGAACCGCATGCGGTCGATGAGCGCGAGCGCCAGCCCGGGACGCGTCTCCCACACGTCCGAGCGGATGTCCCACTCGTTCGGGCCGCGCGATCCGAAGTCGACCAGGAACGCGTCGAAGGCCCGCCGGAACACGCCGGCGGCCGGGTCGTCGGACGCGGCGATCCGGTCGGTCACGCCGTCGAAGCCGACGTGGTCGTGCACGGCCTCGTCGAAGATGGCGGTGAGGACGGCGCTGCCGCGGATCTCGCGCGACAGCTCCCACATCGCCTGGCTCGGCGCGGCCGAATCGACACCTCCGATCGACGACACCAACCGCAGGGCCATCGTGGGATCCCCGAGCTCTGCCGCGATGCCCTGCAGCACGCCGGGGCCCACCGACGACGCCGCCGTCACGAGCAGGTGGCGGCAGAACAACCGCCGCATCACGGGGATGAGCGAGCGGGCCCGCGCCACCAGGTCGGCGTCGCCGAGGGAGC
>JANPGL010000288.1:0-2729 GCA_031423915.1 Actinomycetes bacterium
ACGGTGACGTAGTAGCGGTTGAGGCCATCGACCATCGCCCGGCTGCCGAGCACCCAGCTCTGGACCGAGCGCTCGTTGAAGACGCCGAGGGCCCGCTCTAGCCGGATGACGTGGGTGGCGTTGGACAGGGCCCGGTCGAACTCGCCGTTGGTGAGCGCACGGCCAGACCGGTAGAGCGCGAACAGACCGCCGCAGAGCAGGAGCTCGAACACGATGGCGCGCGGGCGCCGCTCCCGGCCGTCCTCGCTCTCCCTCGCAACCATCGAGGTGCCCATCGGCTCACCCTACCTCCGGGTCGTTGCCAACCTCAACGGTTTACCCTACCCTCGCGCCGATGGTGATCGACGCGCGGGCCGATCGATTGGAGCACGTCGTCGTGCGGCTTTTCGTGGCCGTCGAGTCGCTGCGGGCGTTCTACGAACGAGAGGCCGCCGAGCTCGACCTCACGCCGCCCCAGGCGCGCGTCCTCCTGCTCGCCGCGCAGGGCCGGTCGCAGCGGGACCTGGCGGCCGGGTTCCGGTGCGATGCGTCGAACATCGTCGGCATCGTCGACCGGCTCGAGCAGCGCGGCCTCGTCGTGCGCCGACCTGGCCAGTTCGATCGTCGCGTCAAGCTCGTGTCGCTCACCGACGAAGGTCTGGCGGTGCGTGACCGCTTCCAAGCCGCCCTGCGCCGGTGCGTACCGGTGCTCGCCGACCTGGATCCCGACGAACTCGCCCGGTTCGAGCGGATCCTCGACCGCTTCGAGCCCCCGCCCGCCTGATCCGGGCCCGGGTCGCGCCACCGAACGGCCTTTCGCTCGGCCCGCCCAGGTGCTACGCCGTGACGATGGACACCAATGAGGTGCGCTACGAGGTAGGCGACGACGGCGTGGCCGTGCTCACGTTCGACCGGCCCGAAGTGCTGAACGCCATCCGCCCGTCGATGACGAAGGAGATCCTGGCCGCCGTGGCCGACGTCCGCACGAACGACGCGGTGCGGTGCCTGCTCGTCACGGGGGCCGGGCGCGGGTTCTGTGCCGGCGACGACTTCAACGCCATCTTCCTCGACGAGCACCGCGCCACGCGCAAGATCGAGCGCCAGATCAACCGGGTGAAGCACGGCGAGACCTCGCTCGACGAGATCTTCGCCCTCGAGAAGCCGACGGTCGCCGCGGTCAACGGCGCCGCCGTGGGCTACGGCATGGACATCGCGCTCTACTGCGACATCCGGCTGGCATCGCCCTCCGCCAAGTTCGGCTGGTTCTTCGTGCGGCGCGGCGTGGTCGGCACGATCGGCGGCACGTTCATCCTGCGCCAACTGGTCGGCCTGTCGAAGGCATTCGAGCTCACGCTCACGGGTGACCTCGTCGATGCCGACGAAGCGCTCCGCATCGGCCTCGTGTCGCGGGTCGTTCCCGCCGAGGACCTGCTGACCGAGGCCCGGGCGCTGGCCCGCAAGCTGGCCAGCGGTCCGCCCCTGGCCCAGCAGGCCGTCAAGCGGGCCATGCACAAGGGGTTCCAGATGGAGTGGCCGACGTTGGGCGAGTACCAGCAGGCGCTCGGTGACGTCCTGTGGGAGACCGAGGACCACATGGAGGGCGTGCGCTCGTTCACGGAACGCCGGGAGCCCCGCTTCCAGGGGCGCTGAGGGGTCGGCGTGGCGTACGACCCGCTCGACCCGGAGGTGCTCGCCGATCCGTTCCCCGCCTACCGCCGGCTGCGCGCCGACTGCCCGGTCGCGCACGTCGGCGACGCCCGCCCTCCGTACCACGTGCTGTCCCGCTTCGACGACGTCGTCGACGTGCTCCGTCAGCCCGCGTGCTGGGTCAGCCGCAACGGCCACGGTCCGGGCATGCAGCACCGGCCGGGCGCGGCCCTGGCCTACGTCGACCCGCCGGACCACACGCGCCAGCGCCGCCTCGTGCAGAAGGCCTTCACGCCGCAGGTCGTCAACGCGCTCGAGGGCGAGATCCGCCGGCTGGCCGACGCACTGATCGACTCCGTCGTCGACGCCGGCCGCTGCGACCTCCACGACGCGTTCTCGTACCCGCTGCCGGTGGCCGTCATCGCCCGGCTGCTCGGCGTGGCCGAGGACCGCCAGGACACGTTCAAGCGGTGGAGCGACGACGCCGTCGCGCGCCTCGCCTCGGGCGATCCGACGACCTACCGCCGATCGGCCGAAGAGTTCCAGGCGTACTTCCTCGCCGAGCTCGATGGCCGCCGAGCGGCGCTCCGCCGGGGAGCGACGCTGCCGACCGATCTGCTCTCGGGCCTCGTCACGGCCGAGCTCACCGAGCAGGCGGTGAGCGAGGACGAGATGCTGGCCATGATCGGCCAGATGCTCGTGGCGGGCAACGAGACCACCACGTCGCTGATCAACAACCTCGTCGTGCGCCTGTGCGAGCGGCCGGCGCTGCTCACCCGGATCCGGGCCGACCCGTCGCTGGACGCCGCCGCCGTCGAGGAGAGCCTGCGGTTCGACGCTCCGGTGCTCGGCCTGTGGCGCACGAACGACGTGCCGGTCGAGGTGCACGGCGTGACCCTCCCGGTCGACACGAAGGTGCAGGTCCTGTTCGCATCGGCGAATCGCGACGACTCGGCGTTCGCCGACCCCGACGAGTTCCGCGTCGACCGGCCCCGCGCCGAGGCGAGTCGACACGTCGCCTTCGGCTTCGGTCCCCACGTCTGCCTTGGCGCGCCCCTGGCCCGGCTCGAGGGTCGCGTCGCGCTGCGGGTGCTGCTCGACCG
>JANPGL010000289.1:0-8436 GCA_031423915.1 Actinomycetes bacterium
GCCCGCGCCGGAGTGATGCCGGCGAGCTGGTCGCCTGCCTCGAGGTGGCCGAGGTCCTCCATGAGGATCACGAAGCGGCCGGCGTCGGCGTCGATGGCGCTGAGGTAGCACTTCGGCACTCGGAACGGCACCTCGGCCGCCACGTCCCGGTAGAAGCGCCCCTCCCGTTCGTACAGGCGCAACGCCACACCCACCTGGTAGTTGGCTTCGGCCGACGTGGGCAGCTTGGCGATGAGCCGAGCCGGGACGTCGGTGCCTGCGCCTTCGAAGGTGAGGTGGAGGCGGGCGATGATGCCGAACACGCCGACGCCCGTGCCGATGTCGTCGGCCCGTACGGTCGCGACGCGACCGCCTTGCAGCGCGCCGCTCGGAGCGAGCGCAGTCGTCAGCCAGTCGGGGGTGAGGTCGTCGATCGTCGCAGGCAGCACGGCCCGGCGGTCTAGCAGGGTGACCCGGGTCGCCTGCAAGCGGACGCACCCGACCGGCCGGTCAGGCCGGCGGGCCGATCCAACGGGCGATCGTCAGGAACCCCGTGTGGGCCACCATGCGGTGGTCGGGACGCACCGCCTGACCCTCGACGTGCCAGGTGCGGTTGAGCACCTCGAGGGTGCGCTGGAGGATCCAGCCGGGGGTGTCGAGCGCCTCGCGCAGCTGGGAGACCTGCATCACCGACGGCGTGTAGGCCAGGAAGATCCCGCCGCGGTTCAGTGACTCGGTGGCCGGCCCGACCACCCGCCACGGTTCGGGCAGGTCGAGCACCACACGGTCGATGTCGCGGGCGTCGATGCCGTCGTAGCAGTCGCGCAGCTCGACCTGGTAGCGATCCATCACCTCGTCGCCGAGGAAGGCCGCCACGTTGCTCTTCGCCCGGTTGGCGAAGTCCTCGCGCAGTTCGTACCCGATGATGGTGGCGCCGGCGCGCAACATGGCCGAGGACAGGGCGCCCGACCCCACGCCGCTCTCCAGCACGCGGGCACCGGGGAAGATGTCGGCCAGCACCAGGATCGGCCCGATGTCCTTCGGGTAGATGACCTGCGCGCCGCGCGGCATCTTGAGCACGAAGTCCTCGAGCGTCGGGTGGAGCGCGGTGTAGGTCATGGCTCGCTCGAGCTTCATGACCGTGCCCTCGGGCTGGTCGATCAGCGCGTCGTGCTTGAAGAAGCCGGCGTGGGTGTGGAACTCGCCGTTGACCTGCAGCGTGATCAGGTAGTGGCGGCCGCGACTGTCGACCAGGTGGACGCGGTCGCCGAGCCGGAAGGGGCGGCTCATCGGGCGCCGGCGGCGCCGGTGGCCCGCTGGGCACGACGCGCCTGGCGTCGCGTGAGCGGCTGGCCGGTGGTGATCGTCATCGCCGCGCCGCGTTCGATCTTGGCCGTGCCGAGCAGTTCGGACTCCCGCCCGAAGAATCGGCGGATGCGACCGAAGCCCCACACGGCCGCGCTCACGCCGAGCCAGGCCCCCCCGCGGGACAACCCTCGATAGAAGATGGCACGGCGGGCGAAGCGGACGACGCCACCGCGGGGTCCGAGTCGCATCAGAGTCGCCGGATCTCCACGAACGTCGACTTCTTCTTCCCCGACCGCTTCCCGAACAGGTAGGCCATCAACAGCACGACGAGCGCAGTGGCGACGGCGCCGAGCACGATGGTCTGGCGCTTGTCGGCCACCTTGCCGCGCACATCGTCGTCGAGCGACCGCAGCTTCGACTCGATGTCGGACAGTCGGATCGGTTCCGCGCTCATCGCTTCTCCTTGCCGGACGAGTTGATGCCGAAGAACGCCGCACCGATCAGCGCGCCGCAGGCGACCAGCGTGATCAGATACGGCACGAACGACCAGTGACGACCGAAGATCGGGTCCGACGGCGTGCCCTGGAGGAGGCGGAGGATGCCGAGCAGGACGAGGGCGAACCCGAGTCCCAGGCACAGCGCGCCGGCCAGGCCGAGGCCCACCCAGCGACCCAGGTTCCGTAGCGGGGCGCGGATCTCCTGATCGGCATAGCCCTTGATCAGGCTGAAGACCTCGCTGACGGGGTTCCCGTCTTTCGAGGGCGTGCGCTCGGACGACATACAGGAGATTTCCTAGCACGCCGGGCGGGGCGGCGACGGGCGAACGGCCGGCGACCGCCGGATCAGATCGTCTCGGGGTCGGGTGAACCTGCCCCGCCGAGGCGGAACTCGAGCGCCGCGTCGACGTCGTCGAGGAGCGTCCGCAGCAGGGCGAATCGGGCGACGGCCCCCGGCGCGCCGAGGAGTCGCTGCGCGTCGGCGGGGCCGACGGGCGCCAACGCCGCGGCGTGGTAGCTGGCCACCACCGGATCGATGGAGAGCTCGGTCGTGGCCGACGCCACGTCCTCGCCCGCCTCCGAGGCGAGGGCCAGCGTCCGCCGGAGGCGGGCCACGGCGAGCGCCTGCTGCTCGTACGCCTCCTCCCCGAGGTCGGCCGGGTCCTCGTCGTCCCAGTCCTCCACGTCGGCCAGCGGGTACGGGGCATCGGGCAGCCAGCGTCGGACCCGGATGCGGCGGGTGCCCGCAGCGACGAGCGCGAACCGGCCGGCGTCGATCTCGGCGAGCTGCACGATGCGGGCCACCGTGCCCACGTCCGTGCGCACGTCGCCGCCGCCCACTTCGAGGCCTCGGGTGATGAGCACCACGCCGAACTCGGGCTCGGTCTCGAGGCAACGACGCACGAGCGCCTGGTACCGCGGTTCGAAGACCTGGAGGGGCAGGAGCGCGCCGGGGAACAGCACCGTGCCCAGCGGGAACATCGGCAGTTCGGCCACGAACCGTGACTTTACGCCGACGGACCGACGATCGGCTCAGGTGAGCGCCGGACGCGGCGCGTACGGCGTGAGGTCGGGACGGAAGGGGTAGGTGGCCAGCGCGGTGGCGAGCCGGGCCCAGTACGGGTCGACGTTGGTGGGCGGCGAGGCCACACCGGCGCGGCGCAGCAGGTACGAGAAGCGGAGCAGCTCGGTGCCGTCGGCCGTGGGGAACACCCCGGACAGGGTGCGCACGTCGAGTGAGGGCAGCGACCCGGTCTTCGCCCGCAGCCGGCCCTCGGCGACGGTCCCCTTCAGGTTCCCGACGAGCGTGCCCTGCACGCCCGCCGTGCCCAGGCCCTGCACGATGGGCGAGTCGGCGCCGTAACGCCCGAGGAGCGCCAGGAGCACCGAGCACGTGAGCCGGTTGTCGCCCACCAGGCCGCTGCCGTCGAACAGCACGACGCGCTGGGTGTCGACGCCCAGTGGCGCGAGCCACGCCGTCAGGCGCTCGACCATGACGCCGATGCCGGCGCTCGACGCGCCCTGCCCCTTGGCCACCAGGCCGATCTCTTTCACCAGGAGCTCGGCGGCGTCGTCGTCGGAGGTGGCCAGGAGCTGACGCAACACGACCGGTAGGGGTGCGGATCGCACCGTCGCCAGCGTGGTGGCCTCCCGCGGAGCGGCACCCGCCCGGGCGCGGCCGCCCACGGTGACGCCCCGCTCGGCGAGCAGCGTCGCCAGCGTGGCCGCCGCGGTGACGGCCGGCTCGGTGGCCGCCACCCGAGGCGAGAACCGACTCAGACCGTCGTCCACGGCCAGCGCCGACGACGGTCCGACTTCGCTGCCCTTCAGGTCGGCCCGGAGCCGGGGCACGTAGTACTGACGGTCGTAGCGGCCGTCGTCGCCCACGACGGCGCCCGTCACGGACCGGACGCCCGCCGCTACGACGGCATCGGCCACGGATTCGAGCGACGTGAACGGCGTCCCCACCTGCACCGGGTCGGCGGCCAGCACCGCACGGTACGCCGCGGTCGTGAGCAGCGGGTCGCCGCCGCCGACCAGGAAGAGGTCACCGCCCAGCGCCCCGTTGGCGTCGGGTGCGGCGAGGCCGAGCACGGTGGTGGCGAACGTGTAGTCGGCGCCGAGGACGTCGAGCGCCACCGCCGCGGTCACGAGCTTGGTGTTCGACGCCGGCACGAGCGGCTCGGTCTCGTGGAGGCCGAACACGGGGACGCCGGCGACGCTCACGGCCAGGCAGCTCGTGGCGTTCACGTCGGGGGCGAGCGCGGCGAGCTTCGCCCGCAGCTCCTGAGCCGGGTCGGCGCCGGCCACGAGGCCGGGAAGACGGCGGACCGACGCCAACGGCGTGGCCACCCGGGCGGTGGGCGGGGTCACCACCGCGGCCACGGGCACGTCGCCGCGGGCGGCCCGGGCATCGGCGTCGTGGGCCACGCGCCGCAGGATCACGGGCGGCACGACGAGCACGACGGCCGCGACCATCGCGCCCGTCGCCCAGCGGGCGGCGGCGCCGATCGTCAGGAGAGCCCCCGCCGCTCGCGGTACCGGGCGTAGCGGTACAGATGGCCGAGCGCCACCACGGCCCGACTGGCCGAGGGGTAGCAGACTCGGCCAGCAGCCCTCATGGCGGCCGGACCGGGGTTCGAAGGGTCGGCGAACATGAGCTCGGTCGACGCCAGGATCGGCTTGCCCGTCTCGGCCGACAGCGACGCCGCCGCCTCGGCGTAGCGGGCGTCCTGACGCTCGTGGAACTGCACCATGCGGTCGAGGCCGCCGTCGGGGTAGAACGGACCCCGCTTCATCAGGCGTGCCTGGTTGGCCTGGATGCCGAGGCCCAGGTGGATCACCGCGTGCACGTCGGGGTGGCGGGCGATCATGGCCATCACCTCGGGGATCGTGTCCCGGGTCTCGGCACCGGCCAGATCGATCGGGTTGCTCCGACTCCAACGCGGCGGCAGCTTCGTGTCGATCTCGGCGCGCAGGTCGTCGGGCAGGGGCAGCAGTACCAGATCGCGATCGCGGGTGATGGCGTCGGCCGTCATGACGCCCCAGCCTCCGGCGGTCGTCATGACCGCCACGTTGGGACCCTTCGGGAGGGGGTGCGTGGCGAACGAGGCGGCGGCCTCGAAGGCCTCCTCCACCGTGGCGGCCCGGGTCAGCCCGGCCTGACGACACATGCCGTCGAACACCTTGTCGTCGGCGGCGAGGGCACCCGTGTGCGAAGCCGCCGCCCGGGCGCCGCCCTCGGTGGCGCCGCCCTTCACGACCACGAGCGGCTTGCGGGCGGCCACGGCACGCACCCGTTCGAAGAACGCTCGACCGTCGGGCATGCCCTCCACGTAGGCGATGGCCACCGTCGTCTCGTCGTCCTCGGCGAAGTACTCGAGGTAGTCCGGCACCGTCACCATGGCGGCGTTGCCAGCCGACACGGCCCGGCTGATGCCGATGCCGGTGGCGGTGGCCCAGTTCATGAGGCTCGAGTTGAGGTTGCCCGACTGGCTGACGATGGCGATGCGCCCGGCGGGCGGATACGGCGCCACGATCTGGGCGCACAACGACGCCGGGGTCGACACGAGCCCCTGGCCGTTGGGCCCGGCGAGCAGGATGCCGAGCTCGCGAGCCAGGGCCACCAGCTCGAGCTCGGCGCGTCTGCCCTCGTCCCCCGCCTCGCCGTAGCCGGCGGACGTCAGGAACGCGGCGCGCACCCCACGACGGGCGCACGCCCGCAGGATCTCGGCGTTCGTCGACGCCGGCGTGCACACGAACGCCAGGTCGGCCTCGCCATCCGGGATCTCGTCGACGGAGCGCACCGTCTGGATGCCGAGCACGATCTCTGCGTCGAGGTTCGTGGCGAACACCTTGCCCTGGTAGCCCGACGCCAGCACGTTGTGGAGCGACACGAACCCGAACTTGCCGGGATGCGAGGACGCGCCCACGACCACGACGCCACGCGGCTGGAACAGCGCGTCGAACCCGGCCCGGTCGAACGTCGCTCCGCTCATGACGCCACCTCCACTTGCTCGGGGGCTGCGCCCCCGGACCCCATCGACGTCCGGCTCCCTAGCGGTCGCACGGCCGTGGAGGTGTTCGCTCCGCTCATGACGCCACC
Source organism: Actinomycetes bacterium (assembly GCA_031423915.1). Taxonomy (GTDB): domain Bacteria; phylum Actinomycetota; class Acidimicrobiia; order Acidimicrobiales; family Ilumatobacteraceae; genus JANMAT01. The sequence goes on from JANPGL010000289.1 coordinate 5,890, forward strand.
TCCACGAGACCGTCGACGGCGACGGGGCGGCCGTCGTGCACGATGAGGGGGTTCACGTCGACGGACACGACGTCGGGCCGAGCCTCGGCCAGGGCGGAGAGCCCGAGGAGCACGGACGCCAGCACCTCCCGGTCGACCGGGGGCTCGCCCCGGAACTCACCGAGCAGCTTCTGCGTGGCCAGGTCCTCGATCATCTCGCGGGCGTCGAGGGCCGTGATCGGCACGAGCCGGAACACCACGTCGGCCACCGCCTCGGCCAGCACACCGCCTACGCCGAGCATCACCGCACGGCCGAACTGCGGATCGATCACCAGCCCGGCGATCAGCTCCCGGGAGCCCTTGATCATCGGCGCGACGAGCACCCCGGTGGCGGCGTCCTCGGGGCGGGCGGCGGCGAGCAACTCGGCGGTGGCGGCCCGCACGGCGTCGGCGCCGGCCACGTTCAAGCGCACGAGCCCGCGCTCGGTCTTGTGGGCGATGTTCTCGCCGCACAGCTTCACCGCCACCGGCCCGCCGCCGAGTCGCTCGGCCGCGGCAACGGCCCCGTCGGGATCGGTGGCCAGGTGCTCCAGCGCCACGGGAACACCGTGGTCGGCCAGGAGCGCCTTGGAGTCGGCTTCGGAGAGGGTCGGCACGGTCGGGAGCGTACTCAGGCGGTGGGCCGCGACACCTTGTAGGCCAGGAGGCCCCGGGCGATCCGCTTCCCCGTCGTCGCACCGACGACCTCGGCCTCGCAGAACACGATCGACCCGCCCCGCTGGGTGATCCACCCCTCGGCGATGGCGTCCTCGCCGATCATGGGCCCCATGTACTGGATCTGCAGGTCGATCGTCACGAAGTTCCGCTGGTCGTCGTAGCCCGACCCGATGGCCGGCACGACGACCGAATCGATCAACGCGGCGATGGCGCCGCCGTGGGCCACGCCGGCCGGCTGGGTGATCTCGGTCCGCCACGGCAGCCGCATCCGGCAGTAGTCGGTGCGGATCTCCTCGACGACCAGCCCGATGAGCGACGGGAAGTACTGCTCCTCCCACTGTCCGAACTTCGACCACCGCTCGGCCCGGTGCTCGGGCAGGGGCGCGTGCGCGGCGGCCCGGGTGGACGCCGGGGCGGAGGAGGGGGTGTCCATGGAGGCGGCACCGTAGTGCGGGGTCCGCGCCGGCACGGAGTTCTCCCGGCCGCCGGGGGCACCGGCCCGACGATCGAGATCGAGCGCACACGGCTGCGTGCAAGGGGCCGCGGCCCGATAGCGTGCGCGCCCGATGATCTTGCGTCTGCTCCTCGCCATCGGCGTCGGCCTGGCCGTTGCTCAGGTGGCCACACTCGCCACGACCGTGTACCTCCACCGGGCGCTGTCCCATCGAGCGCTGACGCTGCGGGCGCCCGTCCTGTTCGGTTTCCGCGTGGTCACGTGGATCGCCACCGGCATCAAGCCGCGCGAGTGGGCCGCGGTGCACCGCAAGCACCACGCCTTCACCGACACGCCCGACGACCCGCACTCCCCCGCCGTGCTGGGCTGGGTGCGCGTGACGTTCCTCAACGCCGGGCTGTACCGCCGGGCCGCCCGCGATCCCCAGACCGTCGACAAGTACGCCAAGGACCTGCCGGCCGACCGATGGGACAAGGTCCTGTTCGACCGCGGCTTCCTGGGCCTGGCCATCGGCATCACGGGCCTGGTCTTCCTGCTGGGCCCGCTCGGGGCGCTGGTCGCCTCCGTCGTCCACATCACGTACTACCTCGGCATCGGCGGCGCCGTGAACGGCCTCGGCCACCACTTCGGCCGCCAGCCGTACGACAACTCGGCCACGAACATGCAGTGGCTCGCCTTCTTCACCGGCGGCGAGGGTCTGCACAACAACCACCACGCCGCTCCCACCTCGGCTCGCTTCTCGCTGCACCGCGGTGAGATCGACCTCGGCTGGATCGCCATCCGCGTGATGCGCAAGCTCGGGCTGGCCAAGGTGCGCCTCGAGAACCTCAAGCTGGTCCCGGGCGCCGGCGGCCGCCGACGGCGCGCCGCGGCCTGACCGCCATGCACCTCGTCTCCACCCTGTTCGTCGACGAGTTCAACACCCGGCCGGCCCCCGGTCCGAGCACGCGCATCGACCTCACCGGCGTGCACTTCTCGACGCCGGCTCCGTCGCCGGTGCCCGTCACGTTGGCGCCCCACCTCGTGGCGCTCATCTGGTGCCAACCCGACGAGCCGGGAAACGGCGTGTTCGAGGTCGTGTTCCGCAAAGGACCGGCCGACGACGACGAGCAGGTGGCCCGCAACGTGAGCCCCTTCACGGTCGAGCCCGGCAAGTTCACGTACCGGCTGGTCCGGGCCGAGCTCGAGTTCACCGAGTACGGGCAGGTGGTCGCCCACTGCCGCATCGGTCTCGGCGCCTGGCACCTCGTGCCGTTCACGCTGCTGCCGCCCGTCGAGGCGTAAGCCCGTGGCGTTCGCCTCTGCCCTGTCCGAACACCCCGATGCGCGGGTGGCGGTGGGCGAGGCCGTAGGGGCCGTGCTCGATCAGATCGGTGCGGGCGTCGACGTGGCCTGGC
>JANPGL010000290.1:0-1997 GCA_031423915.1 Actinomycetes bacterium
TCGTCGGCGTACCCGTCAATCGAGCCGCGCCCGTCCGGGTCATCGACGGTGGGCTCGTCGGTCGAATCTGGAGCCTCGTACTGGCCCCACCGCCCACGCACATCGACCGGGCTCGGGCTCGTCGGATCGCTGCCGCGGTCCTCGGCCGTGGGGTCATCGGATCGGCCGTGCCATCCCTCGCCCGAGGCTCGGCGGACACCGGTGGGGCGGGGCGACGGCGCCAACTGGGCGGTGACGCCGAAGTGCCTTTGGAGGGAGAGGGTGGTCTGGTGGGGCCGGTCCTGGCTGCAGCCGGTCAGGGACAGAACGGCAACGACGGCACCTGCCGTCAGCAATCGTGCTCGCATGGCTCGGGATCTCCTGGGTCGTCGACGGCCGGATGCCGTCGACTGCGTTGGAGGAGGTCCCCGGCGGAAAAGTTCGCGAGCTACGCAGAAACGTCGACAGGTCGTACGCCTGCCGCTCGGAGCCGGTCGATGGCTTGGGTGCGAGCGGCGGAGATGCGGGACCGGACGGTGCCGATCGGCACGCCCAGTCGGCCTGCGATCTCGTCGTAGCTGTACCCCTCGACGTCGCGCAGGAACAAAGCCGTCCGGTAGGGCTCCCCCACCTCGGCGAGTGCCCGGTCGAGAACGGCCTGCGTCACGATCATCGACGACAGTCGCGGCGCGTCCGAGGCGGTCGCCTCATCGGGCTGCTCCTCGGTCGCCGCGCCCTTGCGGCGCACGACCACGCCGGCTTCCCGTCGGGCGATCGTGCCGACCCACGTCGAGAACCGGGCGTCGCCCCGGAACGCTGCCACCGCTCGGCACACCGACGCCGCGGTGGCCTGGACGGCGTCGTCGACGTCGGCCGGTGAGACGAGCACCTTGCCGATCTCGCGGTGCGGAAGCCGGGCCTGCAGCACGATGGCCGCCAGGCACTCGAGCATCGGCGCTGATCCCGTCGCTCGGCGGGCTACCTCCGCGGTGATGGCGTCGGCGTCGTCTTCCCGCCGCACGCGGTAGGCGGCAACCGCCGCGTCCCTGATCTCCGCGATCGCGCTCGCCCTACCGGCCGAGGCCGCCTCGAACGGAAGCGTGCTCGTGATGATCGTCACCGGGGCACTGTAGGAAACCCCTCTCACCGCCGGTCGCGGCGCCGATCCCTCGACGGACTCGCTGGGCTCGGATCAGAAGGCGGCCGGACCCCCGCGCTGGTAGTTGGGCGACTCCTTCGTGATCTGGACGTCGTGGGGGTGGCTCTCCTCCCGACCGGCGGTCGTGACCCGCATCAGCCGGGCCTGGGTGCGCAGCGCCTCCAGGTCCGGTGCACCGGCGTAGCCCATGCCCGAGCGCAGGCCACCCACGAGCTGGGCGATCACGTCCACGAGCCGACCTGCGTACGGCACACGACCCTCGACGCCCTCGGGAACGAACTTGCCGCTGCCGCTCCCCTGCCGGCTGCCGTACCGGTCGGCGCCGTGTCCGGCCAGCGCGCCGAGGCTGCCCATGCCGCGGTACGTCTTGTAGCGGCGACCCTCGAACACCTCCTGCTCGCCCGGCGCCTCCTCCGTGCCGGCCAGCAGGCTGCCCAGCATGATCGTGTCGGCGCCCGCCACGACGGCCTTCACCAGATCGCCCGAGTACGTGATCCCGCCGTCGGCGATGAGCGGGATGCCGCGCCGAGTCGCGGCCCGTGCCGCCTCGTGGATGGCCGACAGCTGCGGCATGCCGGCGCCCGCCACGACCCGGGTCGTGCAGATCGAACCGGCGCCCACACCGACCTTCACGGCGTCGGCCCCCGCGTCGGCGAGGGCCTCCACACCTTCGGCCGTGACGACGTTGCCGGCCACCACGGGCAGGTCGGGCCAGCCGCCCTTGAGCCGCTGGAGCGCCTTCACGACGCCCGCCGAGTGGCCGTGGGCCGTGTCGATCACGAGGGCGTCGACGCCGGCATGCACCAGCGCGGCCACGCGCTCTTCGAGGTCGTCGCCGACGCCCACCGCCGCGGCGCAG
>JANPGL010000291.1:0-1864 GCA_031423915.1 Actinomycetes bacterium
CGGGCGAAGGCAAGTAAATGGTGAGGTGACCGTCGGTGTAGTCAGAGCCGACAGGTTGCCACGTGTCGTTCTGCGGGTCGTAGCGCACCCCGACCGGGGCGCCATGGTCCACGTCGACGTGGATGAGGGTGTCGAGCACGATGGGGCGGCGCAATGTGCCCGTCGTGGTGACGGCATAGCGCGGTGCGCCTACTTCGATGGAGCCAAGCATGACCGGCGTGGTGCTGTCAGCCCGGGCGACATCGACACGTTCGCCGGGGTTGACGGCGTCGGGAAAGATCAGCGCTGTCGTGCCGGGGCCTACGGCGACGCGAGTCCCTGAGGTCGGATCGCCGTTGCCGATCCGAGTCAAGGCCGTGGACGTCGCCGTGGTGCTGCTCGTGCGTGCCGCCACGGGGGGTGCGGAACCTCGCGAGCACCCTGCGACCGCAAGCGTGGCCGCAACGGTGAGCGCCAGCCAGCGACGCGTCCTGGACAATGCCGGCGCATGGACGATCGACATGCTTCGTTCCTTCCGCCCTAGACTCCTCGATCGAGGTGCCCCGCTCCCGCCACGCTTCAAACAGGACGCTCACCGAGACGCGTCTGCAGCCCGTCGCGAGCGGAGCGACCCATCGCACTCGCTGCGCCCACGCCATGGCAGCCACGAGCAGTAAGACCGCTAACGACAGGTTCACTGCCAGCACAGCCGGTCGATACCCAAACGGGCGCGGTATCACCTGCCAGGGCAAACGCCAGATCGATGGACGAGGGAATCTGGCGGCGCCACTCCCCCCCAGCGCCCACGAAGTCGCAGGTCAAATGGGCACCGAAAGCGCGCGAGGGCGGCGGCCGACAGTCCGGCGACGACAACCTGCCTCTCGTAACCGATAGGCAACGGCCGCGTCGTGGCATCCGATCGACACCACCACGGCGAACGCCTGCGCCAACAACCGGCCGTCACACCGCAAGCGCGAGCGCCACCCCGTGGTACCGGCCGACACGGCGGGCCGATCGATCGAGCCGGTCCGCCGCCTCGCCCTCACCGGCCAACCACAGCCGCAGCACCTCTCGAACCTCGAACACACGGACCTCCCTGAACGCCATCGCCGCCCCCGGCTCGCTGAGCAACGACGGCGAGTCGACCGTCAGCAACACCGACGAAGGTGGACCCCAAGTCGTCCCATCACTGGCGGCGGGGTGGTCCCATCACTGGCGCTGGGGTGGTCCCATGCTCCTGGCGCTCAACGCTCCCGGGCGGTCCCATACCGCTGGCGGGCGACAGGGTCAGTTCCAGCCTCGGTCCGCTCCTCGGGCTACCACCCGAAGCTGTCCTCGGCACGGTGGTGGAACCTGGCGCACGTTCGGGGACGGACCGGTTGGTCCTGGGCGGCGATGGTCGCCCGTACCGCATCGAGGTCTCCACGAGCGACCTGCGCGACGATCCATCGGTTCGGGGTCTGCTCGTCGAGTGGACTGTTCGCCCCGAGGCCGGTCTGTTCGGGCGCGACCCGACCACGGGGTTGTTCACCCTGGCCCGCCTCGTCGAGCGCGTGGCCACCACGGGCGCCCACGGCGAACCGGATGTCGCGGTGATCCGGCTCCGCGCCGACCGTGTGCTCCCCGACGACGCTCTTCGGCACGCGGCGAAGCGGCTCGTGCAGGCGCTTCGGGCCGGTGATCTGGCCGGCCGCTTGAGCGACGGGGACTTCGTTGTGGTGTGCCCGGGCCTGTGGACGCTGGCGGGCGCGGCGAGCATCGCTCAACGTCTTCGCAGCACCATCAACGGCCCGGTGCAGGTCGCCACCGGGATCGCCAGCATCCGACTGTCGGCCGGGGTGGCCACCGGTGTCGCTGGTTCGCTCGACATGCTCCTCGAGCGTTC
>JANPGL010000292.1:0-2798 GCA_031423915.1 Actinomycetes bacterium
CCACGAAGAAGGCGTTGGCCACCAGCAACGCCACGATGGCGACGACGATCATCAGGAGACCGCCGGGGGCTGCACGTCGAGGCGGGCGATGCGCCGACGGTCCATCTCGACGACGCGCACCGTCCAGCCGTCCCACACGAAGTCGTCGCCGACCGCGGGCACTCGATCGAACCGCACCAGCGCGAACCCGGCAAGCGTGTCGTAGTCGCCGTCGGGCAGGACGAGGCCGCACGCCTCGGCCACCTCACCCAGGTGCAGGCTGCCGTCGAGGAGGAACGAGCTGCCTGTCGGCACCACGGTGAGCTCGGGCTCGTCGTGCTCGTCGTCGATGGCGCCCACCAGCTCCTCGATCACGTCCTCGAGCGTGACGATGCCGGCCGTGCCGCCGTACTCGTCGATGACCACGGCGAGCTGGAGGCCTTGGCGCCGCAGCAGCACGAGCAGATCGCCGAGCGGCAGGGACTCGGGCACCGCAGGCGCCGGGTGCACGAGCGCGGCCAGCGTGGTGGTGGCCCGGTGGGCGTAGGGGACGCGGAACAGGTCTTTGGCCAGCACGACGCCCACGACGTCGTCGCTGTCCTCGCCGAGGAGCGGGTAGCGCGAGTAGCCGTGCTCGCCGACAGCGGCCGCCAAATCGACGAGGGTGTCGGACGCGTACAGCGCCACCATGTCGGGCCGAGGCACCATCGATTCGGCCACCGTCTGGTCGTTGAAGCGGATGGTCCGGCTGAGCAGGGTGGCATCGGGCGCGTCGAGCATGCCGACCTCGCCCGAGCTGCGTACGAGCGACGCCAGCTCGGCCAGCGTCGGCACGTCGTCGAGCTCGGCGACCGGCTGCACCCCGACCGCCATCACCACCTTGTCGGCCCAGCTGTCGATGGCCCGGATCAGGGGGCTGAACACCGTGTCGAAGATGCGCAGCGGCGTGGCCAACGCCAGAGCCACGGCCTCGGGCCGCGCCACGGCCAGGTTCTTCGGCACCAGCTCGGCGCCGACCAGCTGCACCCCCGTGGCGATGGCCAGCGCCAACGTGAGCGACACCGGGTGGGCGGCACGGTCGCCGACGAGGCTCCGGACCGGGCTCTCGAGCGCCTGGCCGAGCAGCGGCTCGGCCAGGAAGCCGATCAGCAGCGACGTGGCCGTCAGCCCGAGCTGGGCGCCCGACAGGTGGAAAGCCAGCCGGCCGAACAGCGCCTGGACCTGGCGGGCCCGCCTGCTCCCCGCCTCGGCGGCGGTGGCGATGCGGCCCCGATCGGCCGCCACGAGCGCGAACTCGCTGGCCACGAATGCGCCGTTGGCGATCAGGAGCACGATGGCGAGCAGGGAACCGAGCAGGGTGCGGATCGCGGCAGGTTAGCGACGGCGACCTACCTTGGGACCGATGTCCCTCGTACCCGTGACGGCCGAGCCCGGCTCGTCGTTCGAACCCCTGGCGGTCGAGGCCACTGCGGTGGCACCGCAGGCCTCGATCCACACCGACCCGTCGCTCGGCTGGTTCCGCCGCATCTGGCCCGTGCTGGCGGTGCGCAAGGCCCGCTTCCTGGCCGCCCTGGCACTGGCAGTCGTGGCCATGGTCTTCGGGGTCCTGCTGCCCCGGGTGACGATGGCCGCCATCGACACGGCGTTGAGCGCCCGGTCGAAGCCGCTGTCGCGCTACCTCTGGATGCTCGCGTTCCTCGGCGTGACCCGATCGGCGCTGACCTACCTGTACCGCTCGATCCTGTACCGGGTGGCCTACGACCTCGAGTACGACCTGCGGGCCCTGCTGTACGGCCACCTGCTGCGGCTCGACTTCGGGTTCTACGACACCGTGCAGGCCGGCCAGCTCATCTCCCGGGCGAACTCGGACATCCGCTCGGTCCAGATGTTCACCACGTTCGCCCCGCTGCTGGTGCTCCAGATGGCCAGCTTCGGTGTCGCCGTGGCCTTCATGCTCTCGATCCACGTGGGCCTCACGCTCGTCTCGTTGGCCACCCTGCCGTTCACGTACATCGCCACCATGCGGCTGCGCGACATCACGTTCCCGCTGTCGTGGATCGTGCAGGGTCGCGCCGCCGAGGTGACCACGGTGGTCGACGAGAGCATCCAGGGCGCCCGCGTGGTGAAGGGCTTCGCGGCCGAGCAGCACCAGCTCGACGCGCTCGCCCGGGCCTCCCAACGTCTGCGCTGGGCCAACGTCGTGCAGGCCGACGCCCGGGCCCGCTGGGGGCCGCTCGTCGAGAACCTCCCCCGCCTCGGCCTGGCGGCGGTGCTGCTGTACGGCGGCTCGTTGGCCATCGACGGCAAGGTCTCGGTGGGCGCGCTGGTGGCGTTCAACGCGTATGTGGTGCTGCTCCAGGCGCCGTTCCGGTTCCTGTCGACCATCCTGCTGCTCGGTCAGCGGGCGCGCGCCTCGGCGCAGCGCATCTTCGAGGTCCTCGACGCGTCGCCCACCGTGGTCGATCGGCCCGGCGCGGTCGACCTGGTCGATGCCCGCGGATCGGTCACGTTCGAGGACGTCACGTTCGGCTACCGCGACGACAGCCCCGTGCTCGACGGCTTCTCCGTGCACATCGAGCCGGGCGAGGTGGTGGCGCTCGTCGGCGCCACCGGGAGCGGCAAGTCGACGGTGGCCCGGCTGCTCGACCGGTTCTACGACGTTGACGCGGGCCGCGTGCTGGTCGACGGGCACGACGTCAGCGAGGCGACGCTTGCCAGCGTGCGCCGCCGCGTTTCGATGGTCGCGGCCGACACCTGCCTGTTGCCGCTCACCGTCGCCGAGAACATCCGGCTGGGCCGCCCGGCAGCCAGCGACGAAG
>JANPGL010000293.1:0-12120 GCA_031423915.1 Actinomycetes bacterium
CTGCCGCCGCCGGCAATGTCAGGAAAAGAACAAACTCCAATGAGCGATTTTGAAGATTGGAAGCTTCTTTTACTTGTCCTCCCCGCAATGCACGGGAAAGTTCCGGCAACAACACCACGCCAACGGCAATGCCAACAACACCGAGCGGCAACTGGTAAATGCGATCTGCAAACTGCAGAGCGGCAATTGCCCCGTCTTTGCCGGAGGCTATCATCTGACCGATCAGTTGGTTGATCTGCGTGATACCGCCAGTAACAGCGGCAGGCAGCGCGAGTAACAGAAGTCGCTTGACTTTGGGCGTCATGCGCGGACGTCGAAAACCTATCGACATGCCCGCGTGGCGTACACCTGCATAAAGTACTGCCATCTGCAAAATGCCAGCGATCAATACTGCCCAAGACAGATATTCTGCCGTCAACTCAGGTGCTGACGAGTACCAGATCGACCATGCCAACGCGGCAATCATCGTGGCGTTCAGAAATACCGGTGCAATCGCCGCGGCGAAAAAATGATGAAGTGAATTCAACATTCCAGAGAGCATTGCGGTGAGCGACATGCACATCAGGTACGGAAACATGATGATTGCTAGGCGTACCGTCACTTCATATTTTGCGCTTGCCGTATCAAAGCCTGGCGCGATGATCGTTCTGACGATGAGCGGCATAACCAACTCCATCGCAACAGTGATCAAAATCAACACTGTGAACAAGACGCCGAAAACTTCCTCGGAGAAGCGCTTGGCCGCATCCTTGCCGCCCTCTTCGATCTCACGGGCAAACAGCGGTACGAACGCGGCATTGAACGCGCCTTCAGCAAAAAGTCGGCGGAACAGATTGGGAAAGCGAAAAGCGGCGTAAAACGCGTCGGCCATCGGCCCCGTGCCGAGCGCTGTCGCCATCAGCGTCTCGCGTGCAAACCCGAACATGCGACTGATGAGTGTCGACCCGCCAACCGTCGCGAATTTCTTGACGAGACTCATTGAGCATTCTCCATTCCGTTCAGGCTGCCACAATCTGCGGCAACTGAAACAGCGCGACCAACTTCTTGGTGATTACACTTTGCCGCTGGGGAGCGTTGATCTTGGCACCTGTCAGATCTGTGACATAAAACACGTCGATGACTTTCTCGCCGAACGTCGTGACATGCGCTGAAGCAATGTCGAGATTGAGCGCGGAAATACTCGCAGTAATTTCAGACAGCAGGCCGGGTCGATCCAGGCCCTCGATTTCAATAACGGTGAATTTGTTCGACAGCGTGTTGTTAATCTCAACGCGTGGCTCAATGCGGAAAGTGTGTGATCCACGACGGGGCTTTGACCGCTTGGCCAACATTTCCGGCACCCGAACTTTGCCTGAAAGCCCATCTTCGATCATTCGACTCACAGATTTGGCACGGCGTGTTTCATCTTCGTCCATATCGAATTCACGAGATATAAGGATCGTATCAAGCGCGCGACCATCCATCGTTGTGAAAATTTGCGCATCAACAATGTTCGCCCCTGCGGCAGCACAAGCCCCTGCAATGATCGACAAAAGACGAGGATGGTCCGGCGCGAGCACTGTGATTTCAGTTATGCCTTCAAACGCATGCGTCTTGACCATGGTATCGAGCTTGCGCTCCGAACGGTCGGCCGTGCGAATGAATTCGGCATGGCGAATCTGATCGTCGAGAGAAACGGTAAGAAGATAATTCTGATAGTGCAGTCCTGCCAGTTTGGTTCGCTCCTCCTCGCTCCATGACTTTAAAGCATTGGCCAAGGTAAGGCGCGCGTGGTCCGTTCGTTCTTTGCGCGGCAGTTCCGAGAAGCCGCCTGTGAGGAACAATTCGGTTTCGTAAAACAACGTTCGCAGCAATTGTCCCTTCCAGCCGTTCCAGACACCAGGGCCAACTGCACGAATGTCGCAAACTGTCAGAATCAGCAGCATCTTCAAACGATCAAGGGTTTGCACCTTTTCGGCAAAATCGAGGATTGTCTTGCGATCGTTAAGATCACGAGACTGAGCGACCATGCTCATTGTCAAATGTTCTTCGACCAACCACGCGACCGTTTCTGTCTCACCCAATGACAAGCCAAAACGCGGACAAAGCTTGCGCGCAATTGCCGCGCCGGCGATTGAATGGTCTTGTGGCTGGCCCTTGGCAATATCGTGGATGAACAGTGCGATATAGAGAAGTTTACGTTCTGATTTCAGCGAAGGCAGCAGTGTCGCAGCAAGCGGATGATCTTTTGCTATAGTGCCTTTTTCGATGCCAGAAAGTACGCCTATGCAGCGCAAAAGATGTTCATCCACTGTGTAGTGATGGTACATGTTAAACTGCATCATCGCGACAATTCGGCCAAACTCTGGCACGAAGCGCCCCAACACACCTGCCTCGTTCATTCGCCTCAATGACAATTCGGCATTGTTTTCAGATGACATGATCTCGACAAACAACCGGTTGGCTTCAGGATCGTTGCGCACGTCAGAACCGATCAAACGCAGCGAAAGCGTTACAGCACGCATTGCGTCCGGATGAAATTCAAGACCGAGCCGGTCAACCAAATGGAACAGTCGGATCAAATTAACCGGATCACGCACGAAAGCCTGATCGTCAGCAATGTTGATGCGGTGATGCTCTATGACAAAGTCCGGCGTTCCAGGGATCTTCTTGCGGCGGCGCGAGAAACTCGAGAAAATCCGGTTCAGACCTGGAACATCTTTGGCTTGCACCTCTTCAAGAGCCGAGCAAAGGATGCGGGTCAAATCGCCGACATCTTTCGCCACAAGAAAATAGTGCTTCATGAAGCGCTCTACCGCCGACATACCGGGCGTTTCACGGTAGCCAAGACGCAGGGCAATCTCTCGCTGAATGTCAAACGAAAGCCGTTCTTCGGCTTTTCCAGTTTGGAAATGCATGTGGCAGCGAACGGCCCAGAGAAAATCTTCAGCTTTTTGGAAGCGGATGAATTCGTCTTGTTGGAAGACCCCTTTGGCAACAAGTTCCTGTCCGGTATGGACGCGATAGTAGTATTTTGAAATCCAAAACAGCGTCTGCAAATCGCGCAGGCCGCCTTTGCTTTCCTTGATGTTTGGTTCAACCAGATAGCGCGATTCACCTTGACGTGAATGGCGCTGGTCCCGTTCAGTTAGCTTGGCTTGAATGAATTCGGGGCCTGTGCCCTTGACAACTTCAAGGTCAAACCGCGTCATAAGTGTATTAAAGACTCCGGCGTCTCCAAGGATCAAACGCGCCTCAAGCACCGCCGTCCTTACCGTTATGTCGGACTTCGCCATTCGAATTGAGTCGTCCAGGCTTCGAGTCGCGTGTCCAACCTTCAGGCCCAGATCCCACAGCATGTATAATATGAATTCGATGACTTGCTCGCCCCAAGGCGTCTGTTTCCAGGGCAGCAGGAACAAAAGATCAATATCGGACCCCGGCGCCAGTGTGCCGCGCCCATACCCACCCACGGCTACGACCGCGATCCGCTCTCCAGATGAGGGATTGTCAGACGGATAGACATGTCGCGTCGCATAACGATAAAGCGCCGAGATAATGCCATCCATCTGACCGGAAAGGCGCATTGCGCAGGTAAGACCACTGCCGTCGGCGCGAAGCATGGCCTCGGCCTCGTGGCGACCAGTGGTCAGCGCCTGTTTCAGGATTTCCATAACCTGTGGGCGAAACTTATCCTTGGATGCGCCGGGAGGTACTTTGTCCACTAATTGGTCTAGGCGGGCGTCCAACGCCTCCAAGTCGATGATCCTGCCAAGCTTGAGGACGTGCTGCATTTTTATGGTCAATCCGCGCCAAATCGCGCGCTGTATAACGGGTTTTGCGTCAGTGCGATACCAGTCAGTTGCGCGGAAGAATTTACTTGGACGCTAATGTTTTCAAACGGTAGAGCATATCCAGGGCTTCGCGCGGAGTGAGTTCATCCGGGTTGATTGTGCCAAGCTCGGCAATAGCTGGATTGTCCTTAATTCTCCGCGGCGATTCCTGTCGAACGGCGACAGAAAACAGTGGCAAGTCGTCGATCAACTTCTCGGCTTTTCCTGCCGTTTCACCCGCTTCCAACTGATGCAATACTGTTTTTGCCCGTTCGACTACGGCGTTTGGAAGTCCTGCCAACCGTGCGACTTGCACGCCATATGACCGATCTGCCGAACCCTTTGCGACCTCGTGCAAAAACACAACATCGCCATCCCATTCCTTTACGCGCATGGTGACATTGGCTAGACGCGGCAGCCTGCCGGAGAGTGCGGTCAGCTCGTGGAAATGCGTGGCGAACAGTGAACGGCACCGGTTTACTTCGTGCAGATGTTCCACTGACGCCCACGCAATCGATAGACCATCAAACGTCGCGGTGCCGCGGCCGATTTCGTCCAGAATGACGAGCGAGCGCGGGCCCGCCTGATTGAGGATTACAGCGGTTTCAACCATTTCGACCATGAAGGTTGAGCGTCCGCGTGCCAGATCGTCCGATGCGCCGACACGAGAGAACAATCGATCAATGACCCCGATCGTGGCAGAGCCTGCAGGCACAAACGAACCAGTCTGCGCAAGGATTGCAATCAACGCATTCTGGCGAAGGAAGGTCGATTTTCCGCCCATGTTGGGGCCTGTCAAAAGCCAGATTGCACCTTCATTTGCGTCACTGTCGGGTGACAAATTACAGTCATTGGCGACAAATGGCTGTGCCGCGGCGCGGCGCAAGGCTTGCTCAACCACCGGGTGGCGGCCTTGAACGATCTCGAAAGCGGTGGAATCCTCTACACGCGGGCGGCAATAACCTTCGATTTCTGCCAAATGCGCGAAACCTTGGGACACATCGATGAGAGCCAGCGCCGATGCCGCTTCGCGTATGGTGTTCGCGTTATCGACGCAGGCGGCTGCCAGAGTCTCATAGACGGACAGTTCAATCACCAAAGCCTTGTCAGCTGCTGAGGCAATTCTTTCCTCGATGTCTGCAAGTTCAGTTGTCGTGAACCGCATGGCGTTCGCCATTGTCTGGCGATGAATGAACCGTGCTTTTGTTTCCGGACACGAGCTCGCCGGCAACGTGTGCGAGGTGACGGGCTCGACGGTGGGCACGCAGGGTCACTGCTTCTACGTGTCCTACGGGACGGGTGCGCGCATCCGCTACAACGTCGGCGCCGGAGCACCCGGCTACGGCATCCACGTGTTCGACCAGCAGCGGTCGAGCACCGACTTCAAGCGGGTCATCAGCGACGTGCTGATCGAAGGGAACACGTTGCGCGACTCGTCGTTGCGCTCCGGGCTGATCATCGCCATGAACGACGAGGGGGGCCGTGGGAACGTGATCGACGGGGTGGTGGTGCGCGGGAACACCTTCTCCGCGAACAGCCATCTCGGCGTCGTCGTCGTCGGGCTCGTGCGCAACGTGACGATCACGGGGAACACGTTCCTCGAGAACGGGCGCCAAGGGATCCACATCGGCGCAGGGGTGACCGGGGTGTCGATCACGGACAACGACATCACGCAGGCGGGCGACGCGAACTGTCGGAACGACTGCTCGTGGTACGCCACGGCGCACGTCGAGATCGAGGCCACCGCCTCGGCCGCGGTGCGGGCCAACACGTACCGTCCCGCGCCGCCCGTCGTGATCGGCGCGGTCGACCCGTCGCCTCGCTAGCGGACCGCGTCGGCCAGCGCGGCGGCCGTCGCCTCGAAGCGTGCGAACGGGACGTCGTACGGCTCGTAGCCCGGCACAGGCCAGTGCAGCACCACGTCGGTGATCCCGGCCTCCTGGCGGTAGCGGGCGGCCAGCTCGCGGGCCGCCTCGGGGGACGAGAACCACGGCTCCTGCGTGCCGCCGGTGAGCAGCAGCCGGCGGATCGAGGCGGGGTCGCGGTCGACCGCACGGCATCCCTCGCTGAGCCCGGCGGATTGGGCCGCCACGAGCGCCACGCACGCGTCGCCGTCGCCGTCACGGTCCTGCCAGGCCCGCCCGTTGGTCACCCACGTCTCGGCGTGCGCGGCGCACACGGCGTAGGCGCGGGGCCCGCCGGCGGCGACGGCGAACGGGATCCGGGGGGTCTGCACACAACCGGGCACCGCCCGGGCGCCGACGGCTCGGTAGAACGGTCCGTCCCTGTCGGTGGCGGGTCGGCGGAGCAGCGCGTCGAGCGCGGCGACGAAGTCCTCGAAGCGGGCCGTGCGTTCGGCGCGCGACCACGGCTCGGCGCCGAGCGCCTCGGCGTCGAAGCCGGTGCCCCCGGCGCCGAGGCCGAGCGTGACGCGCCCGCCGCTGAGGTCGTCGAGGGTCATCGCCTCCTTGGCGAGCGTGACCGGGTGGCGGTAGTTCGGCGATGCCACGAGGGTGCCGAGCCGGATCGTCGACGTCGTCACCGCAGCGGCGGCCAGCACGGGCACGGTGCCGAACCAGGGGCCGTCGCGCAGCTCGCGCCACGTGAGGTGGTCGTACAGGAACGCCGTCTCGAAACCCATGGCCTCGGCGCGGCGCCAGCGATCGTCGCCGGCCCAGCGCTCGGTGGGCAGCAGCACCGTGTGCAGCCTCACGCCCGGTCCTCGGGGTGGGCGCCGGCATAGTCGGCGGCGGGGATGCGCACCTCGGTCGAGTAGCCGACGGGCAGGCGCAGCGGCCCGGCCGTGGTGGTCACGAACACCTCCCACGCGTGGTAGCCGCGCAGGAGACGCTCGTCCGCCGAGAGGTTGGCGACGTAGTGCTCGATCATGGCCAGGTAGGCGTCGTTCGGGTTGTAGCCGAGCACGGCCCGTCGCAGGTCGGCGGGGCCTCCCCGGCGGCGCAGGTAGACCGCAGCGCCCATGATGGCGTCGCGGTCGACCGTGGGGTCGCCCGTGCAGCAGGCGTTCCACGTCGAGCGCAGGAACTGCATCGGGCCCACGGCGTCGGCGCTCGACAGCCCGACGATGCGTCCCATGCGCGTCTCGACCAGGTTGATGGCCGCCAGGTACGTCCACGGGATGCCGGTGGCGGCCTCGGCCTCGCGGTAGTAGCCGAGCAGCTCGTCGGTCGGCAGCGGCGCCCGGATCGTCCACGCCGGCAGGGTCTCGAGCGGCGGTACCGGCTTGGCCAGCGTGCGGTCGCCCGGTGCGTTCACCGCGGCGACGTCGTTGGCCACGAACGAACGCAGGTCCTCGGCGACGGCGGCGATGGTGGCGTCCTGCCACTCCGGCCGGGCGGCGAGGCGGCGGTACACGAGCTGTTGTCGGCGGCCGGAGGCGGACACGGCGTCGGGCAGCGCGTTCGGGTCGAGGATGGTGCGCATCGCCACGGTCAGCTGGGCGGCCAGCCCGGCCGGGTCGGTGGCCAGTCCGGCCAAGAGCGGCGGCGGCACGACCGTGATGGCGACGCTGGCGGTCGGCGGAGCCGGCGTCGTCATCGAGCTCGTCGTCGTGGTCGAGCTCGTCGTCGTGGTCGACACGGTGCCCGCGTCGACCGTGACGGTCGTGCTCGTGCTCGTGCTCGCGGCGACCGTCGTGGTCGCCTGCGAGGAACTCGATGTCGACGCCTGGACCGTGCTCGTCGCCGCCCCGATCGGCGGCCCGATCGCGCCGCCCGACGACGAACATCCGGCCAGCGCTGCACCGAGCGCCAGCGCCGCGAGCCAGCGGCCAGTCATCTTTGCGGGCCGTGCGCCACCTGCACGGCGAGGTCGTCGAACCAGTCGCCGTCGGGCCAACGAGACACCGTGAGCCAGGTCGCCCCGGCCGCGGCGTAGGCGGCGGCGTCGTGCGCGCCGTCCCACGGCACGACCACGTCGTAGAGCTCGCCGTGCTCGGGCAGCGCGGCGACGAGTGGGCGGACGTCGTCGGGTGCCATCGGTCCGCCCGCCGGGCTCACGGGGGCGAGGCCGTCGAAGCGGGCGGCGCGCGCCAGAGGGCGCCGCCCGCTCATGGCCGCCACCCAGATGGGCGGCCTGGGCCGCTGCAGCGGGCGAGGATGGAGGTCGGCGTCGACGGTGAAGGCGGGGCCGTCGTGGTGCACCGGCCCGCCGCGCAGCAGCGCGTCGAGCACGTCGAGCCCTTCGTCGTACACGTCGGCGCGCGCCCGGTCGTCGGCCGGTTCCCCGAACGCGGCGAAGTCGTCATCGGCCGGCCAGCCGAGGCCGACCCCGGCCACGACGCGGCCGCCCGACAGATGGTCGAGCGTGGTGATCTCCTTGGCCAGCTTCCACGGCCGCCGCCGGGCCACGGGCGTGACGAGCGCACCGAGCCGTACCGTCGACGTGGCGTGGGCGACGGCGCCGAGCACCACCCAGGGGTCGTGGAGCTCGAGGTGCTCGGCGCGGACCAGCTGGAGGTGGTCCCACAGGAAGAACCCGTCCCACCCGGCGGCCTCGGCAGCGACCGCCAGGCCTACCAGTCGGGCCGGGTCGCTGACGTTCGGACAGCTCACGGCGAAGCGCATTTGTCCAGTCTGCCCCGCCGGGCTGCGACGGCGGCGCGTGACAGCGCCGTTACTCCACCGTTACCGCTTCGGCGCACGATGCGGCCACGCAAGCACGGTGACCACGGGAGGCACGACATGAGCGGGGCGACGGCGGGTTGGCAGGGGAGCGGACGAACGGCGCCACGGCGACGACGAACCGGTTGGGTGGCGGCGCTGATGGCGTGGGTCGTGCTGGGGGTGAGCGGCGTGGCCGGGGCCGACTGGGCGCCGTCCGAGGACCAGGCAACCCCCGGGCTCCAGTACATCGGAACCGCTGGCGTCGCCTACGACGGGACGGGACGCGGCTACGTGCTCTACACGAGGTACGTGCCGTTCGCCGACGAGCTGTACCTGCGCGAGCGGCCGGTGGGTGGTCCATGGGGGGCGCCCCAGCGCGTGCCTCTGCCCGGCTACGGCATCGTGCGCGACGCCCAGTTCGACGTGAACGCGGCCGGCGACGTCGTCGTCGTCTTCGGCAACGGCACCCAGGCCATCCGCCGTCCCCACGGGGGAAGCTGGGGGTCCGTGATGTCGTGTGCCTCGCCGGGGTCGGCCTTCCCGACCGGCGGGTGCGGTCTGCGGCCTTCCGTCGACCAGAACGACGCCGGGGACGTCGTGGTGGCGTGGACCGCCTATCAGTCGTGCAACGGCAACGTGACCAACTGGCGGGTGATGGCGATCGCCTTCTCGCCGGCGACGGGCTGGGAGGCGGCACCCCAGGTGTGGGACATCTCCGACGTCGACGTCAACTCGTACCCGAGCGTCGCGGTCACCGATTCGGGCAACGCCGTGGTCGCCTTCCTCGCCCGGAACGGTGGGCTCAGCGGCCCCGACCGGCTTTGGACGGCCGAGCGCGTCGGCGGGTCGTGGACCGGTCCCACCCAACGCAGCACGTTCGTCGGCTCGACCGCCAACCCGCCGGGCATCGACGCCCGCGGCGAGACCGTCGGGATCGCCTGGTACGGACCGTCGTTCGGTGCCTTCGCCGTGACGCGGGACGCGTCCGGATGGTCGGGGCCGCAGTCGCTTCCCGGGGTCGGCGCCTACGGGGCCCTTCGGGCCGCGAGTGTGGCTGTCGACGGCACCGGCGAGGTCCACGTGGCGTCGTCGTCGATGCTGAACGGCAGCGCCACGGTCACGATCGCCAGCCGCCCGGCGGGTGGGGGTTGGACCTCCGAGGCGCTCCCGATGCCGTCGGGCGCGGGCTTCTCGTCACCCGACCTGGCCGCCAACGCCGCCGGAGACCTCGTGGTGGCGTTGTACGCCGGCGACACGACGGGAAGCTGGGCGGCGAGTGCCCTCAAGCCTGCGGGCGGCGTGTGGCCCCCGACGCTCAACCGGTTCACCACGCAACCCACGTCGAACGATCCGTTGGCGGCCGCCGCGGTGGACCCTTGGGGACACGGGTTGGTCGTGGCGACACCGATCGGCAGCGGTCTGGCCACCGCCGTGGTGACCGCGGTCGAGACGCGCGACCCGGCGGCGCCGCCGACGGCCGACCCACCCACGATCACGCCGGGCGTGGCCGGCGTCGGGACCGTGCTCACGTGCGGGCCCGGCACGTTCGCCGGCACGCCGCCCTTCCGGTACGCCTACCAGTGGCTGCAGGACAGCGTGCCGGTGCCGGCGGCCACGGCCGCAACGTTCACCGCGCGCGCCGAGGACGCCAGCCTGGGTCTGAGCTGCCTGGTCACGGCGGCGAACGATGGTGGCAGCGCCGAAGCGGTGTCCGCCGAGGTCGTCGTGGCCCCGACGCCACCGGCCAACACCTCGGTGCCCACCGTCACCGGCACGATGGTCGCCGGTGAGACCATCGGCTGCCTGCCGGGGGCATGGGATGGCGCGCCGTCGCCGGAGTTCACGTTCCAGTGGCTGCGCAACGGTGTGGTGATCCCGTCCGAGACGTCCGACACCTACGTGCTGAGCCTGGCCGACGGAGGCACCAGCGTGCGATGCCGCGTCACGGCGTTCAACGTGGCCGGCAGCGCCGTGGCGACGGCCGCCGCTCGCTCCGTGCCGGTGCCGGTGGCGCCGACGAACACGGTGCGTCCGGCGGTGAGCGGGCCGGCACAGGCCGCACTCGGCAGCATCCTGGCGTGTTCGGCGGGCACGTGGGCGGGCTCGCCCCCGCCTTCCGTCACGTGGGAGTGGCTCCGGGGCGGGGTGCTGGTGCCGGGCGCGTACCAGCCGTCGTACACGGTCACGGCCGCCGACGCCGGTAGCACGCTCACCTGCCGGGTCACCGGCGCGAACATCGTGGCCGACACCGCGGTGCTGGCGTCCGGATCGCGCACGATCCCGGCCGCGCCGGCCAACACCAGGCTGCCCTCGGTCGGCCCGGTCGCCGGCGCCACGTGGGCCGTCGGACAGGTGGCCCGGTGCGCCAACGGTGGGTGGTCGAACGCCACGTCGTTCGCCTACCAGTGGAACCGCAACGGCGCGCCGATCGTCGGGGCGACCGCACAGGACCGCACGCTGGACCCGTCGGATGCGGGCTCGGCGCTCGGTTGCACCGTCACGGCGACCGGGCGTGGCGGCGTGGCGTCGGCCACCAGCGCCGATCGGGCGCTGGCGCAAGCGCCGAACGCGACGCTCTTGCCGTCGATCACCGGAACCGCCCGTCCGGGGCGCAACCTCACCTGCAACCGGGGCACGTGGACGAACGCGAGCACGTTCGCCTTCTCGTGGCTCCGCAACGGCACGGTGGTGGCGAGCGGCTCGTCGAAGTACACGGTGCCGGCGGTCGACATCGGCGCCACCATCCAGTGCCGTGTGGTCGCCACGGGCCCGGGTGGTGTCGGAAGTGCCGACTCGGTCGGGATCGTCGTGACGCCCTGAGGCACGAGGCCTCCGCCGCCTCCCGATCCGGCCCGGCCGGAACGGGAGGCGGCGGCGCGCCCGGCGCCCGCTACGGTCGGCGCCATGAGCACGAAGCAGGCAACGATCCGTGTCGGCGTCTTCGGCGCCGGCGGCAAGATGGGCGAGACGGTGTGCGCCGCGGTCGGGGCCGACCCGGCGCTCGACCTGGTGGCCGCGGTCGATCCGTTCGCGGCGGGGCGCAGCATCCTCGGCGTCGACGTGGCAGCGACGCCCCAGGCCATGGCCGACGCCGGTGTGCAGGTGGCGGTCGACTTCACGATGCTCGACGCCGCCCGCACGAACACCACCTGGTGTGCGCTCCACGGCGTGCACGCGGTGGTGGGCACCACGGGCTTCACCCCCGACGACTTCGACACGTACCGGCAGGCCTTCACCCGTTCGAACGCGCTCATCGCCGCCAACTTCGCCATCGGGGCGTTGCTCATGATGCGCTTCGCCGAGATGGCGGCGCCCTACTTCCAGACGGCCGAGATCCTCGAGTTCCATCACAACGCCAAGGTCGACGCGCCGAGCGGCACGGCGGTGCGCACCGCCGAGCGCATGGCCGCCGCGTCGGCCGACTGGAAGCCCGACCCGACGACTCACGAGGTGTACGCGGGAGCGCGGGGTGGGCTCGGCCCGGCGGGCATCCGGGTACACGCGGTGCGCATGCACGGCATGTTCGCCCACCAGGAGGTGTTGCTCGGCACGTCGGGCCAGACGCTGTCGATCCGCCACGACACGTTCGACCGCGACTGCTACATGCCGGGCGTGGTGCTGGCGTGCAAGAAGATCGCCGACCACCCCGGCCTGACGGTCGGGCTGGACAGCTTCCTCGGCGT
>JANPGL010000294.1:0-1887 GCA_031423915.1 Actinomycetes bacterium
ACAGGAGCACGGCCCCGCTGCCCAGGTAGGCCTGCCACTGGACCTTCACCGTGTCGGCCACGTTGAGACGCTCGGCAGGCTGCTCGGCGCTGTGCACGAGCAACGACGCGCAGGCCTCGCCCGCCAGGTCCTCGAGCCGCACCACCGTGCCGCGCCCGACGACCGCCGAGGCGTAGCCGCCCGCCGCGATCACCTCGTCCCACACGACGTCGCCGGCGACGACACCATCGGGCAGATCGGTGGCCGCGGTGGCAGGTATCGTCGGCATCGCCTCGGCGCGGGTGCCGGCCATGGACCGGGCGTGGTCCCGGGCGCCGTAGGTGGTGCGGGTCGAGCTCATCGGTGCTTCCTTTCGGTCGGTCGAATGCCTCGTCCGGTAACGTCGGGCCGATGGCGACGACGACCGACGGGGCGCGCAGCGTGCGGGTGGGTCGCCCGCGGGCGAACCCGAAGCCGTCCGATCTGGCCCCGGCCGAGGAGATCCTCGACGCGTCGGCCCGCCTGTTCTCCACGCTCGGGTACACGACGACGACGACCCGCGAGATCGCCGACGCGGTCGGCCTGCGCCAGGGGTCGTTGTTCCACTACTTCGCCCGGAAGGAGGACATCCTGGCCGAGTTGCTCGACCGCACGGTGGAGCCCGCCGCGGTGTTCCTGGCCGCCCTCGCGCGCGCCGACCAGCCCGCCGACCTCAAGCTGTTCACCCTCGTGCGCCGCGACGTCGAGAACCTGTGCTCGGGGCCGTACAACCTGGCCAAGCTCCAGCTGCTGCCCGAAGCCCGCAACGAGCGCTTCGAGGCCTTCTGGGCCAAGCGCGCCCACCTGCTCGATGGCTACCGGGGCCTGGTCCGCGGTGCCGCAGCCGACGGTCAGCTGGCGGTCGACGACGTCGACCTGGCCACCGACGTGCTGTTCGGCCTCGCCGAATCGGTGATCAGCTGGTACGACCGTGGTGCGACCCGGCTGAGGGCGCCGGGTGACGTCGCACTCGTCGTGGCGACGGCCGGCCTGCGGGCGCTGGGGGCGCGCGAGCGTCGGCTGGCGTCGCTGGCCACGCGCAGCGATCGACTGCTCGCCTCCCTGGCTTGAGCGGCTCATCGCAACGGCACGTAGTCGAGCACGTTGCGCTGGAACACCAGGATGGGTTCCTCGTGGGAGCGCGCCAGCGGGCCGACGCGGAACCGCGGCGAGGCCATGGCCTTCTGCATCAGCTCGCACGCCCGGATGTCTTCGTGTTCGAACAGGTCACGGCCGGCGTCGGCGAACGCCCGCACGAGCGTCGGGTCGGTGCCGGGCATGGCCCGCACGCGCATGTCGAGGCGCGACCGCCCGGCGCTGATCGGGATCACCTGGTAGGTCATCCAGAAGTTGGCGCCGGTGGCCATCGTGAGGTTCGGGAAGATCAGGTGGGCGCCGGAGCCGTACCACGACGGCGAGATGTGGGGCAGCACCTCCATGCCCGTGGCCTCCACCATCGGGGGGAGCACCTTGCCGTGCCGGGGCGGCTCGTAGAACACCCAGTGCCGTCCGCACGACGACCACGAGCTGGCGGCGTGGTCGTACTCCGCCAGGGTGCGGGCGTGGAGGTACCAGAGGTGCAGGACGTCGATGTGGTTCTCGGCGAACAGCTTCCAGTTGGCGGCGAACTCGTACGTGACGCGCACGCCCTGGGCGAGCGTCTCGGGCGCGAAGGCGCCGGTGCGCTCGTCGAAGTCGCCGAGCCATGCGTCGAGCGGTTCCGCGTCGGGATCGGGGTGCACGAACACCATGCCCATCGCATCGCCCACCGACGCCGGCAGCAGGCCCCAATCGGCCAGCTGCATGCCGTTGAAACGGTCGAGCTGCGGCACCCGACGCAGCGCGCCGTCGAGCGCGTAGTTCCAGTGG
>JANPGL010000295.1:0-2944 GCA_031423915.1 Actinomycetes bacterium
CCGGGAAGGTGCTGACGTCGGTGCTGATCGCGTCGACCGTGTTCGTGTTCATCCCGACGATTACGGCGAACATCGCGTCGAAGCTGATCGTCAATCGGGATGCGTTCACGCACGAGGAGCAGGAGGAAATCAAGGAGTCGCTGCGCCGGGTCGAGGCCGCGCTGAGCGGCTCAAGCAGCGACACGGGGAAGTGACTACGCCGGTTCAGCTGTGAACCACCCCGACACATCAGCGATGAGGTGCCCACCGACGAGCGCGAACATCGTGAACGAGCCGCCACCGAGCCCGGTGAACACGGCGTTCGGTCGGGTCTGCCCGACACGTTCGACGTTGAGGTTCGAGGACGAGCCGGGCGTGCCCTGGCCGGCGGGGTACACCTGGACGTAGCCGGGCCCGTTCGCTTCGGTGATCGTCGCGTTGATGAACACGGCGGCCACGCCGCTCGCCGGCACACCGCCAGTGCCCGCGGCTGCGACGGTGGTGAGCGAGCTGGCTCCGGGCTTCGTGCCGGTCGAGCGCGTGTCGATGAGGCGCGCCGGGTCGAGCGGGTGGAAGAGGCCGGCGGTCGAGTCCGGTGCGCTGGCACCGGTGAAATACCCGGCGACGTCCGCCAGGAGGTGCGTGCCGGTCTGGCTGTAGAACGTCACGGTTCCGTCCCCGCCGATCGGGACGACAACGAGGTTCGGGATCGTTTGGCCGGCCCGCTCGATGTTCAGGTTCGATGACGAGCCGAGCGCGGCCGTGCCACCGGTCGGGACGACCTGGACGTAGCCGGCGGCCGTCGCCTCGGTGGCGGTCACGTTGAGCACGACCGCGCTCGCGCCAGCCGGCACGACACCGCCCGGGATGGACGCGTTCGTGGTGATCGGGATGCGCCGGGTGCCTTGGGCACCGAGCTTGAACAGGTTGACCGGGACCTGGGCGACGCTCGGAGCGCCGGCGAGCGACTCGCAGGGGACGTTGTCGTTGTTCTGGTCGAGCTTCGCCGGGTCACCGAACCGGTGGTACGTCCAGAACCACACGTTGGCCTGTGCCCAAGTCCCGAAGCTCGTGCAGTTGACCGCGTCGCCCGGGTTCGCCAGCGGCACCGCGTTCGGGTCGCGGGTGTCGAACAGACGCACCGGTGCAGCGAGCGGCACGAAGCGGCCCGACGTCGACGACGCGACCGGGGCGAAGTAGCCGAGCAGGTCTGCGATCAGGTGCCCGCCGTTCTGCGCGTAGAGGCTCACGGCACCACCGGCGCCGAGCTTGGCCAGGACGAAGTTCGGGACGGTCTGGCCGGCGCTCTCGACGTTCAGGTTCGACGTCGTGCCCGCCTGGCCGCCCGCCGGGTACACCGTGACGTAGCCCGGCGCGGTCGCCTCCGTGATCGTGACGTTCAGCGCGACGGCCGTGGCGTCGGCCGGGACACCCTGAGTGCCCGCCAGGGTCACCGTCGTCACCGAGCCAGGGGCCGGCTTCCCTGCCGGCACACCGGTCCCGGTGCGGGTGTCCAGCACCCGGACGGGGTCGACCGGGACGAACTTCGATCCGGCGACCGCCGCGACCGCGGGGCCACTCGCGACCGTGAGGCCGACGGCTGCGAGCAACCCGGCCAGAACCAACCCGACACCATGACGCACTAGAGATCCCCCTTCGATCACGAGGAACCGCCCGAGGCGCCATCGTGACGGCAGTGTCGCGCCGGCCGACGTGCATGACAACGGTGACGAACTTCGGGCCCGTGTGCGCGTGCACTTCGTCGATCTCGCATCGTGGTCGTTCCCCGAGTTGGCTGCGCCATGGCGACGTCGCAGCTCCCGCTGGGTGACGGTGGATAGGGCGGAGGATCCAGCAGCGTTGGAGGACCGGCGCATAGACAGAAGCGCTGACGGGCAGTGCCCGAGAGCGCGCCGGCTACAGGCTGCCGATCGAGTCGAGCGCAGCCTCCAAGGTCGCCACAGTCAACGAGCGTCCAGCCGACGGAACCACTTCGCCGTAGGCAAACCCGAGCGCCATCCGCAACACGCTCGGCGAGCGACCTGCCGCGCGCGCGACCTCCTCGGCAGTCCCGCCAAGCGCGGCCACGCCGTGCACCATTCGGGCGAGCTGCACAACCTGATCGTCCAACGGCTCAGCAGCCAAGGGCCATGTCTACCGGATCCAGGAGGCCCAACACCTGCGGCCAGCCGGAGCTACTCGGCCTCAGTCCGGGACGAACTCCAGCGCCTCGACGAGCGCGGCGAGGACGGCCTGCCAGGGGAGGGCACCCTCCTGGCTGTCGTCGTCAGGCTCGATGCACGTCATTGCACCCACGATGATGCTCCCGCAAAAGCCGGCCGACCGGGCGATCGTCTCGGCGTCGGCGCCGTGCAGCGCTATGCCGTGCACCAACCGAGCGAGGTGCGCCTCACCATCCATGCAGCGACCCCTCTCGCACCTAGATATACACCTTGAAGCCTGACTGCCCGCCGGGGCCGAATGCCTACGCAGTCTTGCCGCCTCACACCTCTTCAGCGGCAAGAGGGGCGAGCCGTCCGCCCGCACCGGCCCACCCCCCTTGCACCCTCCAACTACGCCACCGCCAACCACGACATTGCAAGAGGTAAAAGCGCGGTGCAGCCCCGCTCGCGGGCGGTGAGCGGGGCTGCAAGGGCAGCGCTCCACCGAACGGGGTACGCCACACCTCCAACCGCACTTTGCCCGATCTCACCTAGGCAATGCAAGGGACAGATTCCCTCAACCGAACCGACGCCCACCCACCAGCACCTCGGCCACGACCGCCCGCGCCTGCGGCAGGTCGCCGCCCGCTCCGTGGGCGGCCCATTGCGCCCGCATCGACGACCCAAGCTCAGCGCTGGCCAGCGTCGCCTCGAGCGCTTACAGGTCCCGAATATCTGCGATGTCGCGGGCCATAGCCACGAGCTCGTCGTGCCATGACTCGGCGTAGGCCCGAGCAGCCATG
>JANPGL010000296.1:0-14352 GCA_031423915.1 Actinomycetes bacterium
GGCGAAGGGTAGACGTCGACCGGTACCTGCAACAGGTCGGCCTGGACCTGCAGCAGGGTGTGCGAGCGCGTCAGGCCCCCGTCGACACGAAGCCGGGTGAGGGGCGCACCGAGGTCCGCCGCCGCCGCCCGGGCCAGCCAGGCCACGTTGGCGGCGATGCCTTCGACGACGGCGCGCACGACATGGGCCCGGCCCGCGGCCAACGACAGGCCGGTGAACGCACCGCGGGCGTCGGGGCGCCAGAAGGGGGCGCCGGCACCGGCGAGCGACGGGACGAACGTGACCCCACCGGTGTCGTCGACCGAGCCGCCGATGCGGTCGAGGTCCCCTGCTCCGCTGAGCACGCCGAGCTGCTCCAGCCATCCCACCGCCGCCCCCACGGTGAACACCTGGCCGTCGAGGCACCACGTGGGCTCGCCGCCGAGCCGCCAGGCCACGCACCCGACCAGCCCGTGGGCGGAGCGCGTGGCCTGCCCCGTGGTGGCGAGCAGGAAGGCGCCGGTGCCGTAGGTGCACTTCGCCTCGCCGGGCGACAGGCAGGCCTGCGCGAACAGCGCGGCCTGCTGGTCGACGCACACGCCGGTGACCGGCACGGCGCGGTCGCCGAACACCGTGGTGTCGCCCAGCGAGCCGGCGTTGTCGACGACCGTCGGCAACGCGGCCGGGTCGATGCCGAACAGGGCGCACGCCTCGTCGCTCCACGCCGCGGTGTCGAGGTCGAGCAGCAGCGAGCGCGACGCGGTGGCGGCATCGGTGGCGAACGCACCGCACAGGCGGTGGAGCAGCCACGTGTCGGTCGTGGTGATCGTCGGCCCGTCGCCGATGCGGGCCCGGAGCCACGCCAGCTTCGGCGCCGAGAAGTACGGGTCGAGCTGCAGACCGGTCAGCCCGGCGAGCCGGTCGGCGTGAGGGCGCAACGCGTCGCAGACCTCGGCGGCCCGGCCGTCCTGCCACACGATGGCCCGGCCGATCGGCGCGCCGGTGGCGCGATCCCAGGCCAGGACGGTCTCGCCCTGGTTGGCCAGCCCCAGCGCGGTCAGCGGCGGGTCGCCGGCGTCGGCCAGCGCGGCGCGACCGGCGGCGACGACGCTGTCCCAGAGCTCGCCGGGGTCGACCTCGACTGCGCCGCCACCGCCGGCGTGGACGGCCACGGGAGCGTCGGCCGAGCCGAGCACCGTGCCGTCGTCGCCGACGACGAGCGCTTTGGTGGCCGACGTCCCCTGATCGATCGCCAGCACGGCCATGCCGTCACCGTACCGGCCCCTCTTACCCGGGCGAGGGTTGTCATCCCACCGGCAGCCACACCAGCGCGAGCTGCGTGACGTCGACGTCGGTCTTCTCGAGCGTCACCGGCACGGTCTGCACCGCCGCGGCCTTGATCTGCCACGCCTCGTGGATCTGGTTCAGTTCGGTGGTCAGCTCGGCCTCGACGTCGGCCAGGTCGGCCTGCAGGCGTTCCATCTTGTTCTCGGCTGCGTCCACGCGCTCGGACGCGGCCGACGATCGGCCCCGGCGGCTGACGATGCCTCCGAGCGACCCGGCCACCTTGCCCAGCGCGTTCGAACGCTTCTTGCCGCCCAGGAAGCTGCCCAGGATGCTGCCGGCCACCGAAGCCACCTCGTTGAGCTTGCTCGACTTCTGCTGATCCTTCAGGAGCTCGGCGCGATCCTGCGCCGCCTCCATCTGGGTGTGCAGCGTCTTGGCCTTGGTCTCGTACTTGTCGCGCAGCTTGGCGGCCTCGGTGTCGGCGGCGTCGTCGGCGGCGGCCCCGCAGCGCTTGGCGAAGTCGTCGGCGCTCTCGCCCGTGCGGGAGTAGAGCTTCAGGTCCCTGTTGACGATGATCTCCATCGTCTGGTTCCGAACGAGGTGGTCGACGAGGTCGCGCTGCAGGTCGGTCCAGAAGCGGCGGTCCTTCACCTTCGCCTGGGGCAGCACGTAGACCGCGCCGTCGGGGGCGCGGTCGCGCAGGTCACGGTCGTCGTAGTCGACCGCCACCGCCGCCGACACGTCGACCTGGTCCCGGATGGGGAACAGCACGGCCTCCCATTCGGTGTCGGCCACCAGGTCGGCCTTCTCGTCGTCGAACCGCAGGCGCACGCGTGCCACCGCGGCGGCCTCGTGCCGGTTGCCGCTGGAGGCGGCGCCCACCGCCTTCAGCCACGGCGATGCCGGGTCGGCCCACCGCACCGGCGTGCCGCTGGCCACCTCGGGCACCACGGTCGTCTCGTCGTCGCCCAACGCCGGCGCGGCCGCAGCCGGCGACGCGCCCCGCGCCGGGGTGTCGGCCGGGACGTCGGTGATGGTCACGCCCGACGGGTCCGGCACGTCGCGCCCGGCCATGAGCGAACGGATCTGGTCGCGCGTCAGCGGGCCGCGCAGGTAGCTCATCGCCCACCTCGTGGTGAACACCTCGGGCTTGTCCTTGCCGGCGCGGCGCAGCACGAACTCGCGCTTGCCGAGGCCCGAGATCGTGTCGCCCACGGCGCCCACGTCGACGTTGCCGGCCGCTGCCGTCATGCCTTCGAGCAGCCGGTCCTTGTCACGCTCGGTCTGCAGGCGGCCGATCATCCAGGTGCCGGCGTTGGTGATGGCCTTGTAGTCGATGTCGACGGGGTTCTGCGTGGCCAGCACGACGCCCACGCCGAACGCGCGGGCCTGCTTCATGAGCGTCATGATCGGCTTCTTGGTCGGCGGCGTCGCCGTGGGAGGCAGGTAGCCGGCGACCTCGTCCATGTAGAGGAGCGCCCGCAGGTCGGTGGTGCCCGACTGACGGCGCATCCAGGTGACGAGCTTCGACAGGATGAGGCTGAGTGCGAACTGGCGTTCCTCGTCGGACAGGTGGGCGATGCTGATGATGGCGCAGGCCGGCTTGCCGCCCGGCCGCAGGATGGCGTCCATGTCGACCGGCACACCGTTGGCCCACGCCGCGAAGCTCGACGAGGCCAGCAGGCCGTTGAGCTTCATGGCCAGCTCCATGCGGTCCTTCGGCGGGTAGAACGTGTCGAGGTCGAACACACCCAGCTTGCGGATGGGCGGGCTGGGGATCATGCCCACGAGGGTGGGCAGGTCGAGCGACCGGCCCTGCTGCCACGACGTGTCGATCAGGTTCGACAGCAGGATGTGCTCGCGCGACGACAGCGGGTCGGCATCGATGCCGACGAGGCCGAGCACGCCCGACACGAAGCCCTCGATCTCGTCGCCCACGATCTCGGCGTCGTCCATGTTGGCGGGCGCCTGCAGGGACCCGACCAGGTTCAGCGGCACACCGCTGTTCGAGCCGGGCGTGTAGATCGTGAACTCGACCTTGTCGCGCAGCGCGCCGATGTCGGGGCCGGCCAGCCCCCAACCGCCCAGGCCCTCGGTCCACGCCGCGGCCTGGGCGGTGGCGAAGTCGTCGACGCTCTGGTTGTTCTTCTGTGCATCGCTCTCGTTGACCCACGGCCGGAAGTCGGCCGGCGCCAGGTTCGGGAACGTGAGGCAGAGGTTGGTGAGGTCGCCCTTGGGGTCGACGAGCAGGCACGGCACTCCCGCGCGGAGCACTTCCTCGACCAGCACGACGCCGAGGCCGGTCTTGCCCGATCCGGTCATGCCGACGATCACGCCGTGCGTCGTGAAGTCGCCCGTGGGGAGCGACACCTTGGTGCCGTTGCGCTTGTGGGCCGCGGGATCGATGTCCTCGCCGAGGAGCAGTTCTGCCATGCGCCAGAGACTAGAGCGGGTCGACAGGTCGGGCCGGGCGCTCGGCTTCGGGACTCGCTCGAGCGAGCCAGCGGCGCCCGGCCCGACCCGCCCCGGGTTCCGCGCATCAAATGCGACCGGCCGGTCACCTGGCTGGGCCCGATCGCATTTGATGCGACATGCACGAGTGGGCGGATCGTGGCAGCGGCCATGACAGTGGCCGGCCCGCGTACCATGCGGCCCATGGCGTTCAAGGGATTCCCGGAGGAGGCGCTCCGGTTCTACGACGGGCTCGAGGCCGACAACTCGCGCGACTACTGGCTGGCCCACAAGGTCACGTACGACACGTGCGTGAAGGGGCCGATGCTGGCCCTGCTCGACGAGGTGCCCGAGCGGTTCAAACCGTTCCACGTCTTCCGACCCAACCGTGACGTCCGCTTCTCGAAGGAGAAGACGCCGTACAAGACGCAGATCGGTGCCGTCGGCGAGGGTGAGGGCGGCTCGATCTACTACGTGGCGTTCTCGGCCGAGGGCCTGCTGTGCGGCGCCGGCTACTACCAGATGGCCAGCGACCAGCTCGAGCGCTTCCGGACCGCCGTCATGGACGACGCCCGCGGCGCCGAGGTCGCCCGGGTCGTTGCCGCGCTCGCCCGCAAGGGCCTGCAGGCCGGCGCCATCTCGGAGCTCAAGACGGCGCCGCGCGGCATCCCCAAGGACCACCCGCGCATCGAGCTGCTCCGCCGCAAGGGCCTGATCGTCACGAGGAGCTTCGCGATCGCGCCGTGGTTGCACAGCGCGCAGGTGCGCACCAAGGTCGTCAAGATGTGGACCGATGCCGCACCGCTGTGCGACTGGCTCGATGCCCACGTCGGGCCGAGCGAGCTGCCGCCCGACGACGCCGGTTGGGGACGCTGACCGACCCGGTCGCCCGGGCTGATTGCCACCACCGGCGGCGCCGCGGCTGCCATCATCGATCGGCCATGTACGACCGCGACGTCCTCGACGACTTCGATCCGCGACGCAAGCCGACCTACCCCGACCTGACCGCCACGATGGGCATGGTCGTGGAGGATCGCGCCACCGGGTTCTGCGGGGACATCGTCAAGATGTCGTTCGAGGCCGTGACCCTGCGCAGCCGGAAGAACGAGCACCGCCACTTCCGTTGGAAGCCGGGCGGCTTCCTCGTCGACGGCAAGCCGGTCACCCTGGTGCGGGCAGCGGCCACCCCGTCGGCGGGCGCCAAGAAGCCCGGTTTCACGGCATCGGGGTCGATCGCCTCGGCCACACCCCTGCCGGCCCGGACCGCTCGGGCCAGCCGCATCTGGGTGGAGGGTCGCCACGACGCCGAGCTCGTCGAGCACGTGTGGGGCGACGACCTGCGCGAGCTGGGCATCGTGGTGGAGCCGCTGCACGGCATCGACGACCTGCGCGCCGCGGTGGCCGAGTTCGGGCCGAGCGCCCAGCGCCGCCTGGGCATCCTCGTCGACCACCTGGTTCAGGGCTCGAAGGAGTCGCGCCTGGCGGCCACCGTGCGCGACCCCAACGTGCTCGTGACCGGGCACCCGTTCGTGGACGTGTGGGCCGGCATTCGGCCGAAGGCGCTCGGCCTCGAGGCCTGGCCAGACGTGCCACGCGGCGTGCCGTGGAAGGAAGGGATGTGCGCCGCGCTCGGCGTGCCGTTCGAGGGCTTCTGGCCGAAGTTGCGCAACCGGGTCACGACCTACGCGGACCTCCGGCCCGAGCTCGTGGGCGCGGTCGAACGCCTGATCGACTTCGTCGCCGAAGCGGCCTGAGCGGAGCGCCCGGCCGACGAGCCGCGCCGGTCAGGCGGCGGCGCGGCGGATGCGGTACGCGCAGCGCGTGTCGCCGCTGACGAGGTGCTGGGTGCGCTCGACCTCGACGTCGTCGCCGAGCGCGGAGCGGAACGTCTCGAGCTCGTTGGCACACAGACCGGCGCAGGCGTGAGCGGCCTCGGCGATGGGGCAGTGGTGCTCGACGAGGACGAGGTCGTCGCCCTCGGCGATGACCTCGGCCAGGTAGCCCTCGGCGCTGCGCTGGGCGGCGAGCCGCCGGACCCGCAGAGGCACGGCGGCGCCCGGTGCGCCGACGAGCTTGCGGTAGGCGGCCACCTGGTGCTCGGCCCGTGAGGCCAGGACGCGGTCGAGCGCCTCGACGCCGAGGCTCGACCGGACCGCCTGGAGCAGCTCGACCGTGAGGTCTGCGTGGCGGTCGGGGAAGAGCTCGCCGGCCATCGGTGTGAGGCGCCAGGTCACCGGCGGGCGGCCGCGTCCGGACGGTGCCGTGGTCGTGCGGGCGACGAGGCCGGCGCTGTCGAGCGCTTCCAGGTGCTGGCGCACGGCGGTGTCCGTGAGCCCGAACGACTCGGCGAGCTGGGGCGCAGTGGCCCCGTCGACCCGCTTGAGCTGCTCGATGATCCTCCGCTTGGCATCGCTCAGCTCGCGCCTGGCGTCGCTCGGCTCCGTCACGAGGGTGATCCTAGCGGGAATATCCGAACATCGGGCTTGGCGAAAGAACGCCGGGCTGCGCCCCCGGTGACCGGCGACGGCCCGGCGGCCCGGTGCCCGGTGCCGGCCGCCGGCGGGTGCTTGACTGGGACCGTGACCGAGGAGCAGCGCCGCATCGCCCGCCGAACCTTCCTGGGCGTGGCCGCCGCCGGGGCGCTGGTCGCCTGCAGCCCCAACCCCACCGGCGGCGCGGCGTCGCCCGAGACCGATCCCCGCGCGAACGAGTCGGCACCGCCTTCGAGCAGCGCGACGACGTCGCCGCCGAAAGCGGTGGCGCCCACCGGCTCCGGCGCGCCCGCGACGACCGCCGCGCCCGCCGCCACAACAGCGCCCGTCACCACGGCGGTCGCCGCCGCGCCGACCGCGGCGGTGTTCGTGCCGAACGGACCGCGCACCAAGCAGCTCGTGTCGCTCACGTTCCACGCCAACGGCGACCCGACCATGGCATCGAAGCTGCTCGACATCCTCGCGGCGCGCGGCGTGCGCACGACCGTGTTCGGGGTCGGCAGCTGGCTCGTCGAGAACCCGAAGCTGGTGGCGCGCATGGTGGCCGAGGGCCACGAGGTCGCCAACCACACGTGGTCGCACCAGACGATGGGTCGGCTCGACCGCGGGACCATCGCCACCGAGATCTCGCGGTGCGCCGATGCGCTCACGAAGCTGATCGGTTCGCCGAGCCCGTGGTTCCGGCCGTCCGGCATCGAGGTGCCGACCGCCGTGATCCTCGAGGAGGCAGGCAAGGTCGGCTACCGCACGAGCGTCGGGTACGACGTCGACTCGCTCGACTTCCAGGACCCGGGCGCCAAGGCCGTGGTGGCCAACGTCGCCGCGTCGGTGAAGCCGGGTTCGATCATCAGCGTGCACTTCGGCCACCAGAACACGGTCGACGCCATGCCGTCGCTGCTCGACCTGCTGGCGACGAAGGACCTGCGGCCCGTCACGGTCGGTTCCCTGCTCGCCTGACCGACGGCGCCCGAGCGGTTCGCGGAAGCACGTATCACGTTGCGTGCGGCCAACCTCTTTCTATCGCCGACCCGATCGGGCTCGTGGCCGGCCCCGCCTCCGGGTGGGTGCGCGCTCGGACGGGACCCGTCCGACGCCCGGGCCTCCGACGTCGAGGAGCGAGACGACATGCGACAGCAGCAGCACGGCGACACACCGATCGGTCGACAGGGCGAATCGACCCCCTCGCCCGCGGGGCACAAGGGGCGCCGCGCCCTCGGGGTGGCCGTGGCGGCGGCCGACACCCATGCCATGGCCTACCTGTTCCCGCTGCTCCAGGCCGACCCGGCCAACCTGCTCCCCGAGACGCCGAGCACCCAGGCTCACCTGGTGGCCCTGGGTGTGGCCATGCAGGGCGCGGGGAGCGACTCCGACATCCCGGCGGCGTACACGTACTTCGGGCAGTTCGTCGATCACGACGTGACGCTCGAAGGGGTCACCGGCGGTGTCGACCTCAACGGCGCCATCACCCCGATGACGCCGGCCGCCATCGCCGGCCTCGTCAACACCCGCACCGGCACGCTCGACCTGGACAACGTCTACGGCGCGCCGGCGCCGCGCGACCCGGCCGACGCGGCGCGCATGCAGCTCGGTCACGTCTCCGCGACCGGCAGCCGGCCCCCCGGCAAGACCGCCGACAACGACCTGCCCCGCCGCGGACGGGACCTCGTCGACGAGAACCGGGATCGCGAGGCACTCATCGGCGACCCCCGCAACGACGAGAACCTGGTCGTCGCCCAGCTCCACACGGCGTTCC
Organism: Actinomycetes bacterium; assembly: GCA_031423915.1. Taxonomy (GTDB): domain Bacteria; phylum Actinomycetota; class Acidimicrobiia; order Acidimicrobiales; family Ilumatobacteraceae; genus JANMAT01. Next base: position 7,963 of record JANPGL010000296.1, read on the forward strand.
TGAAGGCTCACAACGTCCTCGTCGGTCAGGGCCTCACGTTCGACCAGGCGCAGACCGCGCTACGCCAGCACTACCAGCACATCGTCGTGCACGACTTCCTCACCCGCATCGCCGACCCGTCGATCGTGGCCGACGTCCTGACCAACGGCCCCACGGCGTTCCAGCCGGGCGCGGACGCCGTGATGCCGCTCGAGTTCAGTGCGGCCGCCTACCGCTTCGGGCACACGATGATCCGCGAGGAGTACGACTACAACCTGAACTTCCCGTTCGCCTCGCTCGGGCTGCTCTTCACCTTCACGGCGCTGTCGGGCCAGATCGGCGGCTTCGACACCCTGCCGGAGAACTGGATCATCCAGTGGGAGCGCTTCGTCGACGCGGGCGAACCGTTCAACGTGACGCACGCCCTCGACACGCTGCTGGTGGAGCCCCTCGCCCACCTGCCCGTGACGACGTTCGGCGAGCTGCCCGGCAACATGGCCCGGCTGGCGGTGCGCAACCTGCTGCGCGGCTACCTGCTGCGGCTCCCCACCGGTCAGGCCGTGGCCGCCGCATTGGGCCTGACGCCGCTGACGGCCGTCGAGCTGGCGGCCGCCGCCGCCAACGACGAGCAGCGCGCCGCGCTGACGGCCGGAGGCTTCGCCGACCGGACCCCGCTCTGGTACTACGTGCTCGCCGAGGCGGCGCACGTGGGCGGCAACCGCCTCGGCCCGGTCGGCAGCACCATCGTGGCCGAGGTGCTGATCGGGCTGCTCCAGCGGAGCGACGACTCGATCCTCGGGGTCGCCGACTGGGCGCCGACGCTGCCGTCGCGCACGCCCGGGACCTTCACCTTGCTCGACCTGCTCGTCTTCGCCGGCGTCGCCACCGACGGCCGCGTGGTCGACCCCGGTCCGGACGGCACCACGTACACCGTGCAGCCGGGCGACAGCCTGTTCTCGATCGCCGAGAGCGAACTCGGCGACGGCAGCCGGTGGCCCGAGATCTTCGACCTCAACCGCGACCAGATCGCGGACCCCAGGCTGATCTTCGCGGGGCAGGAACTGCTGCTGCCGTCGGCCGAGCCGCCGACCACGCGGTCGTTCTTCGTGCGTCCCGGCGACACGCTCTGGGGCATCGCCGACGCGGAGCTCGGCGGCGGTGGTCGCTGGCCCGAGATCGTCGACCTCAACCCCGGCAAGATCGACGACCCGAACCTGATCCATCCCGGCGACGTGCTCAGGATCCCGGCGGAGTGACCGGCCTCACGATCGTCAGCGCGTGTTGCCGGTGTGGCCGAGCGAGTAGCGGCCCGGCTGGGGCCACACGCACAGGCCGTGGGGCGCGTTCGGCACCTTGATGCGGGCCGCCATGGCACCGGTCGAGGTGTCGAACACGTAGACCTCGGCGTCGTAGCGTCCCGAGAGCCACAGCTTGGTGCCGTCGGCGGACACGCCGCCCATGTCGGGTGACCCGCCTCCGTCGATCGGCCAGGTCGCGGCGACGGTGTTCGTCTTCCAGTCGATCACCGACACCGAGCCGTCGCCGGGCCGCGAACGACGGCCCTCTTCGCCCTTCATGCGGCCGCGGTTGGCGACGTACAGCTTCGTGCCGTCGCGGCTCGGGTAGATGCCGTGGGCGCCCACGCCCGTGGCGATGCGGCCGGTGATGGTCAGCGTCGCCCCGTCGATGACCCACACGCCGCCGTTCATCATGTCGGCGACATAGAACGTCTTGCCGTCGGGGGTGCGCACGTCCTGGGGCATGGCCCGCATCTCGCCGGGCAGGTCGAGCTCACCGATCACGGCCATCGAGTTCGTGTCGACCTTGAGCATCTTGCCGGCGAACTCGCACGTGGCCAGGAAGTAGCTGCCGTCCGTCGACCAGTCGGCGTGGTTCACGCCGCCGACGCTGATGTCGCGGTACTTCGACGTGCACGGCACCTTGATGCGATCGAGCGGCTTCCACGTGACGCGGTCGTAGAAGTCGATGCGGTCGAGGCGCTCGGCCATCACGATCGCCCGGGTGCCGTCGGGCGTGAAGTACAGGTTGTACGGGGCGTCCACCGGGATCTTGTCGCCGGGTTCGCCCGTGGTCGGGTCGATGGCGCGCAGGAAGTTGGAGCCGCTGACGTTGGCGTACAACGTGGTCATGTCGTAACTGGGGACGACGTGCTGCACGAGCTTGCCGCCCGTGGGGAAGCTGCGGACGATCTGGTACGTGTCCTGGTCGATCACGGTGACCGAGCCGGCGTCGTTGGACGGCACGTACACGTAGCGCTTGGCCCCGGCCGTGGCCGGGCTGAACATGCCGGCCCCGGCCTCGGAGTAGATGCGGGAGGGGTCGACCACGGGCGGCATGCCGGCGATCACCTTCACCGGCGCCACCGTGGTGCTCGTCGCCGCCGCGGTGCTGGTGGCGCCGGCCGTCGTCGGCGGGGTCGCAGTCGGCGCGCTCGACGCGGCGGCCGCCGTCGACGACGACCCCGAGGCCTGGGACGTCGCATGGTCGGTGCCGTGCGACGTGGCGGCGCTGCCGTCGGTCGAACTGGAGGCGCACGCTCCCAGGAGGGCGGCCACGAGCGGCAGGGTGAGGAGCACCCGACGCGGCCGGCGGCCGCGCCGCGCGCCGACGGAGGAAGGGACCGGGAGCGGCACGGGGCGACACCCTAGGGGGCCGGGTGGTGCTCCACCCAGCACCCCGACCGGCGCTTTGACAAACTGTCCCGATGACCTCGACGGCCCCCGCCCCCGCTCTCACCGACGATGTGCTGGCGGGGCAGCTCGGGTTGGCCCGCAGCGTCGTCGACGCCGACGCGCTCGACCGCTCCGTCGAGCGGTGCCGTGCCCAGGGCGTGCGCCTGCCGACGTTTGCCCAGCTCGCCGATCCGTCGACGGTGCCGGCCTCGGTGAAGGCCTCGTTGACCGGCGTCGGTCGCGACGACGCCCACCCCGCCAACCTGTTCCGGGTCCACTGGCACAACCGCCTCGACCGTGGGGCCCACGAGTGGGCCACCGTGCCCGAGCACGTGGTCCTACCGCCGTCGCTCACCGGTGTGGCCAGCCCGATCATCGTGGTGTTCGGCGAGCCGTTCCCGATGATCACGGCCCACAAGGTGCTGGCCGCCTACGCGTGCCTGGCCCCCCGCATCATCACCGGTCAGTACGACCCCACCCGTCACAAGGCGATCTGGCCGTCGACCGGCAACTACGCCCGCGGCGGTGTGGCCATCAGCCGCATCATGGGCTGCCGGGGTGTGGCCATCCTTCCGGCCGGCATGTCGCAGGAGCGGTTCGACTGGCTCGACCGCTGTGTGGCCGACCCGGCCGACGTCATCCGCACGCCGGGGAGCGAGAGCAACGTCAAGGAGATCTACGACGCGTGCAACGAGCTGGCGCTCGACGATCAGAACTTCGTGTTCAACCAGTTCTGCGAGTTCGGCAACCACCTCGGCCACTACGAGGTGACGGGCCGGGCGCTCGGCCGGGTGTACGAGCACGTGGCCGCAGCCCACCCGGGCCTGCGTCTCGCCGCGTTCACGTCCGCCACGGGCTCGGCCGGCACGATCGCGGCGGGCGACCGCCTGAAGGACGAGTTCGGCACCGCCATCGTCGCCGTGGAGGCGCTCGAGTGCCCGACGATGCTCGAGAACGGGTTCGGCGAGCACAACATCCAGGGGATCGGCGACAAGCACATCCCGCTGATCCACAACGTCATGAACACCGACGTGGTCGTGGCGGTGTCGGACCGGGCCACCGACGAGCTCGACGTGTTGTTCAACACCGCCGAGGGACGCGCCTACCTGGCGCACCGCAAGGGGGTGCCCGACGACGTCATCGCCGCGCTGGGCCACTTCGGCTTCTCGTCGATCTGCAACGTGCTCGCGGCCATCCGAACCGCCAAGCTGCTCGATCTCGGCCCCGACGACGCCGTCATCACCGTGGCCACCGACGGCGCGGGTCTGTACGCCTCCGAGCGCGTCAAGACGATGAACCAACGCTTCGGTGGCGAGTTCCGCGCCCTCGACGCCGCCGAGGTGTTCGCCACCCACCTCGGTTCGGTCGACCCCGAGCACACCCTCGAGCTCACCGAGGCCGACAAGCGGCGCATCTTCAACCTCGGGTACTACACCTGGGTCGAGCAGCAGGGCACCCCGACCGAGGTGTTCAGCGCCCGCCGGCACCAGTCGTTCTGGCGGGGCCTGCGCGAGCTGCTGCCGGTGTGGGACGGGCTGATCGACGACTTCAACGCCCGTACCGGCCTGGCCGACTGATGATCCCCACGGTCACCGGCTGGCGCTGCGACACGTGCGGCACCGAGGTGCCCGTCGCCACCGTGTGGCCGTGGCGCTGTCCCGCCGCGGGGGAGAGCCGCCACCACGTGCTGCGCATCGTGCGCCGGCCCGGGCCGCTCCAGCACGTGGACCACCCGAACCCGTTCGTCGCCTACGACGCCGAGCTGGCCTGGGCGTCGTTCGCCCACGCCCACGGCATGGACGCCGCCGCCCGCCGGGCGCTCGTGCTCGAGCTCGACGACGCGGTGGCCGCCGTGGACGGCACTGGCTTCGTGGTCACGCCCACCACGCGGTCCGACGGGATCAGCGACGAGCTCGCCTTCACCGGCCGTGGTGGCGTGTGGGTGAAGGACGAGACCCACAACGTGGCCGGCAGCCACAAGGCTCGCCACCTGTTCACCATCCTGCTCCACCTGGTGGCCTGCGAGCGCCTCGGCCTGCGCGACGCGAGCGCCCGCCCGCCGCTGGCCATCGCCTCGTGCGGCAATGCCGCACTGGCCGCGTCCACGCTGGCCGCGGCGATGCGCTGGCCCATCCGCGTGTTCGTGCCGCCGTCGGCCTACCCGGCCGTGCTGGCCCGGCTCGACGCGCTCGGCGCCGTGGTCGTCACCTGCCCCCGCCGGGACGGGGACCTGCCCGGCGACCCGTGCGTGCACCGCTTCCGCGAGGCCGTCGCCGCCGGTGCGGTGCCCTTCGGCGTGCAGGGCCCCGAGAACGCCCTGTGCCTCGACGGCGGGCGCACGATCGGCCTGGAGATCGCCGCCGCCGTGCCCGACGCCGACCGCGTGTTCGTCCAGGTGGGTGGCGGCGCCCTCGTCACCGGCGTCGGCGACGGCCTGCGCCTGGCCGGTGCGTCGGCGCGCGTCGTCGCCGTGCAGACCGAAGGCTGCGCCCCGCTCGTGCGCGCCTGGTACCTGTCCACGGCCGCGCCCGACCTCGGCTGGGACCAGGTGATGTGGCCATGGGCGGACGAGCCCGCCTCGGCGGCGACCGGAATCCTCGACGACGAGACGTACGACTGGCCCGGCGCCCGCGACGCCATGCGCCTCAGCGGGGGCAGCGCGGTCACCGTGTCCGAGGACGACGTGGACGACGCCCAGCTCCTGGCCCACGAGCACACCACGATCGACGCCGACCACACGGGCACCGCCGGCCTGGCCGGTGTCATCACCCTGCGGAACACGATGGAGCACGACGAGCGCGTGGTCGTGGTGTTCAGCGGCATCCGCCGGACCTGAAGGCGGCGACCGGCTCGCATTAGGGTCGTGGCCGCGGCGCCGGGGGGCGCCCGAAGGGGGAGTGCCATGGACGTCGGCATCCTGATGCCGTTCGCCAGCGACGGTTGGCCGGGCATCACCGACAGCGAGGTGTACGCGCAGGAGATCGGGCTGGCCCGGCTGGCCGACGAGCTCGGGTTCGACGTCGCCTGGGCGGCCGAGCACCACTTCTTCGGCTACTCGTTCTGCCCCGACAACACCCAGCTGCTGTCGTACCTGGCGGGCGTGACCTCGCGCATCGAGGTGGGCACGGCGGCGGTGATCATGCCGTGGCACGACCCGCTCCGAGTGGCCGAGAAGGTGGCGCTGCTCGACAACGTGGCTCAGGGACGCTTCCGGTTCGGCGTCGGCCGGGGACTGTCACGGCGCGAGTACGAGCCGTTCAACGGCGTCGAGATGGCCGAGTCGCGCGGTCGGTTCGACGAGGGCACGGCCATGGTCGTCGAGGCGCTGCGCACCGGGTTCATCGAGGGCGACGGCCCGTTCTTCCCCCAGCCCCGCACCGAGATCCGCCCCCGGCCCGAGCGGTCGTTCGACGACCGCTTCTACTGCGTGGCCTCCAGCGACGACTCGGTCGAGTCGGCCGCCCGGTTCGCCGGCCGCATGACGATGTTCGCCGACCGGGCGTGGGAGCACCGGATGCCCAGCATCGAGACCTACCGTCGGCGCTTCGTCGAGTTGCACGGACGGGCCGCCCCGCCGCTGATGACCGCCGACTTCTGCCTGTGCATGGCCGACGCCGACGCGGCGCGCGACGCGGCCGTGGCAGACGCGGACGTGGCGCTCACCGATGGCGTCGACACCGCCGCGTCCGCCGCTGCCCTGGGCGCCCCACCTGCGGCC
>JANPGL010000297.1:0-2994 GCA_031423915.1 Actinomycetes bacterium
GCTCCTTGATCGCCGCGCGCGCCGCGCGCGCCTCAGCGGCCTTGGCCAGGGCGGCGGTGCGCTGTTCGGGCGTGAGAACGGGGGGCGTTGCCATGGGGAGTCACCCTAGCGCGGGGGTTGGCGCTCACCACCAGCATCCGCCCTGCTCGCCTGCGTGATTTCTGCCCGGATGGCGCGAGCGGCGGCGACGGGATCGGCCGCACCGGTGATCGGCCGGCCGACGACCAGCATGCCGGCGCCGTCGCGAACGGCCTGCTCAGGGGTGGTCACGCGGGCCTGGTCGCCGGGGTCGGCCCCGCGCTGACGGATACCAGGCGTCACCCGGACCAGCGACGTCGCCGTACCACGCAGCGTGGCGAGATCCGTCCCCGCGCACACGATTCCCCCGCATCCGGCGAGCTCGGCCAGGGCGGCTCGCCGGCGCAGCAGCTCGGCGGTGGCGTCCGGATCGCTGGTGAGCACCGTCACGCCGAGCGCAGTCGGGGCGGCCAGCCCCGCGGCGGCCGCACCTTCGGCCAGGCCCTCGACCCCGGCCCGCAGCATCGCCTCACCGCCGCCGGTGTGGAGGGTCACGTAGCGGGCGCCCAGCCGGCCGAGTACTCGGGCCGCCCCTCCCACCGTGTTCGGGATGTCGTGCAGCTTCACGTCACAGAACACCTCGAAGCCGGCGTCGACGAACGCGATGACCGCAGCCGGTCCCGCCGCCGCGAACAGCTCGAGGCCGACCTTCACGACGTCGACCGTGCCGACCAGCGAGCCCGCCAGCCGGCGGGCCTCCGCCAGGTCGGGCACGTCGAGGGCGACGGCGAGGAGGGCGGTGGACGTCGACGTGTTCATGGATCTCCTACGCGCAAGGGGGAGGAAGGTGGGCGGCACCGACCAGCTCACGCACGGTCGTCCGTTCGGCCGCGCACCAGCGGGCGAGGTCGTCCTGGATGCGCCCGGCCGCACGGGGATCGGCGAACGTGGCCGTGCCGACCTGCACCGCCGACGCGCCCGCCAGCAGCAGCTCGACGGCGTCCTCGGCGCGCACGATGCCGCCCACGCCGACGATCGGCAGGCCGCCCAACGCGGCGCGGACGTCCCATACGGCCTTCACGGCGACCGGGTGGATGGCGGCGCCCGACAACCCGCCGCTGCCGTTGCCGAGGACCGGGCGACGGCGAACCACGTCGAGCGCCAGCGCGGGGAGGGTGTTCACGAGGGTCACCGCAGCCGCGCCGCCCTCCGCGGCGGCCGCCGCGATGTCGGGCAGAGACGTCACCGCGGCCGTGAGCTTCGCCCAGCGCGGCAGCCCACAAGCCGCGGTGGCGGCCATGGCGGCCCGCGTGGCATCGACCGACTGGGCGAACATCCCCTTGCCCTTCAGGTTCGGGCACGACAGGTTCACCTCGACGGCCACCACCGACGCCGGCAGGTTGGCCAGGGCCTCGGCCGCGGCGGCGTACTCGTCGAGGGTGCGTCCCCAGATCGAGGCCACGACCACGGCGTCGGTGGCCAGCAACGGTGGCAGCTCGTCCCGCCGCCACGCCGGCACGCCGGGCCCCTGGAGGCCGACCGCGTTGAGCATGCCCGCGGTCGCCGGGTGCACGCGGGGCGGCGGGTTGCCCGCCCACGGCTCGGCCAGGAGCGACTTCACCACCACGGCGCCGAGATTGGCCAGGGTCAGGTACGGCGCCAGCTCCGCGCCGTGGCCGGCGGTGCCGGAGGCCAGCAGCACCGGGCTGCGCAGCTCCACGCCGCCCACCACGGTGGCCAGCGCGGCGTCGGGGACCGCCGGGGGCGCGTGGTTCCGGCCGGTCCGCGTCATCGCCGGCTCATCGGGCGTGGTACTCCTGGAGCGAGCGGACCTGGAACGGCGTACCCGCGCGCTCCGCCATCCCGTTCACCAGCGCCAGCGCAGCCTCGACGGTGGTCACCGAGCCGACGCGGCTGGCGCTGGCGGTGATCCGGATGCTCTCGCCGTCGGTGCGCGAGCCGCTGCCGGACGGCGTGTTGATCACGAAGTCGATGGCGCCCGCGTGCAACAGCTCGACCGCAGAGTCGCCGGTGTGGTCGCTCACCTTGGGCACGACCCGGTCGACCGCCAGCCCGAACCGGTCGAGGTACTCGGCCGTGCCCGCCGTCGCCGCCAGCGCGAAGCCGAGCTCGCGCAGCCGTCGCGCCACGATGAGCCCGGCCGGCTTGTGGCGGTCGGCCAGCGACAGGAACACGGTGCCACCCTCGGGCAGCACCGTGCCTGCGGCCAGCTCGGCCTTGTTGAAGGCCAGGCCGAAGGTGGCGTCGATGCCCATCACCTCACCGGTCGAGCGCATCTCCGGCCCGAGCGCGGTGTCGACATCGGGGAAGCGGTTGAACGGCAGCACCGCCTCCTTCACGGCGACGTGACCGTGGTTGACGGGCGGCAGGAGCAGGCCCTCGACGCGCAGGTCGGCGAGCGTGGCGCCCAGCATGACCCGGGAGGCCACCTTCACCAGCGGCACCCCCGTGGCCTTGGCCACGAAGGGCACGGTGCGGCTGGCGCGCGGGTTGGCCTCGATGACGAAGACCTGGTTGTTGCGCACGGCGTACTGCACGTTGATGAGGCCACACACCTCGAGTGCCTCGGCGATCGAGCGTGTGTACGCCTCGATGACCTCGACGACCCAGGGTTGGAGCGTCTGGGGCGGCAGCGCGCACGCCGAGTCGCCGGAGTGCACCCCGGCTTCCTCGACGTGTTCCATCACGCCGCCGATGAGCACCTCGCCGGTGTGGTCGCGGATGGCGTCGACGTCGACCTCGATGGCATCGGCCAGGAAGCGGTCGACGAGCACGGGACGCTCCTGTGACAGGCCTCCCTCCTTGCCGAGGCTGCCGAAGCCCTCGAGCTCGCGCATGGCGTCGACCAGCTCGGCGTGGTCCTCGACGATGCGCATGGCGCGGCCGCCGAGCACGTAGCTCGGGCGCATCAGCACCGGGTAGCCGATCTCGGTGGCGATGGCCTCGGCCTCGGCC
>JANPGL010000298.1:0-5719 GCA_031423915.1 Actinomycetes bacterium
CGTGCCTCGACCAACCCAAGAATACGGACGACACAGATCTAACGGTCGTCCCCGCCGGGCCCATGGACTGTCGGTCAGGTCCCCACTCCGGCCGTGAGCCTGTTTGGAGCGGCATGCGATGCGGAACCGTCAGGGCTACAACGCGTCAGGAGGAGTGCCCCCATGGCTGAGCACGACGTCACCGTGACCCGCACGATCCGTACAGATCCTGACCGGGTGTGGGAGGTGCTGACTGATTCCGAGCTCGTGAGCGAGTGGATGATGGGTGCGCGTGTCGAGAGCACGTGGCAGCCCGGCTCACCCATCCGCTGGTCGGGCGAGTACAAGGGAAGGGCCTACGAAGACAAGGGCGAAGTCATCGGGGTCGAGCCGGGCAAGCGGCTGGTGCACACGCACTCCAGTGGCATGTCCGGTGCCGAGGACACGCCTGAGAACTACCACCGCGTGACTTGGCAGCTCGATCGGGATGGTGCGTCTGCCAAGCTCACGCTCACCCAGAGCGGTGCTTCGTCGCTCGAGGAGGCCGAGCAGTTCAAGGAGAGCTGGCGGACCATGCTCGACCAACTTCGCGAGGTCGCCCAAGCCGATACCGAAGCAAGTCCCTGACTGCGGAGGAACGACGATGACCGACAGGGAAGAACAACGGACCGCTCGGCAGATCGGCGACCTCACCCCCGCCAACGAGCTGGCCCGATTCGGGAACACCGCGTATCCGAACGACAGCGAGGCGTACCGACAAGCGCGTATGTCGCTCCTCGCATCGGAGATCGATCTTCGCCGCATGATCCAGCAGGTCGCCGAGGAACGGCGTGCGCTACCATTCGGCGGTCAGGCCGCTGACTATCGGTTCAGGAACGAGCAGGGTGCCGAGGTGGGCCTTGCCGACCTGTTCGGCCGGCACGACACGTTGTTCACGTACTTCTGGATGTTTGGGCCCGAGCGCGAACGTCCATGTCCGATGTGCACCTCGTTCCTCGGTACGCTCGACCAGCCCTCCCGAGACCTCGAGCAACGGGTCAGCGTGGCGGTGATCGGCCGATCACCGGTCGCGCGCCAGCTCGCGTTCGCCCGGGAGCGGGGGTGGAACAACCTGCGCTTCTACGAGACGATCGGCGACGTCTTCGCCACCGACTACCACATGCTGTCGCCCGATGGCGGCGAGGGGGCGGGGCTCGACGTGTGGGTGCGGCGCGGTCGCGTGATCCACCACTTCTGGGGTGCGGAAGGCGGAACCGAGATCGCCGATCCCGGCTTCGACCCCCACCTCGCCCCTGACGTGATGCTGTGGAACATCCTCGATCTCACGCCGGGTGGCCGAGGGAGCGACTGGTATCCGGCGCTCGAGTACACCTGACGGGAGCGGCCTAGTGAGCACGGTTGTGCGTGTCCTCATCGAACGAGGTGACAAGCGATGCTTCGCCAGCACGCTCGATTGGCCGGGTTGCACCCGGTCGGTTCGCACCGCGCCTCAGCCGAGCTCCACGAGTACGCCCTGCGCTATGCCGCAATCGCAACGGGGGCCCGAGCGGAGTTCCCAGGGTGGGTTGATCTGCACCTGGTCGCGCGCTCGACGGGCAACGCCACCACCGACTTCAGGGCTCTCGGAGTTCGCCACAGGGTCGATCGAACACCACTGACTGAACCCGCCTTGGGATCGGCGGAGACTGTGGAAGCTCGACGACTGGTGTGCTCGACCCGGCTTCGTTCCCGCCTGCGCCCTGCCTGGCGCCTGTCACCGAGGAGGAATACCTGTGCCCAAGTATCTTGCCCGATCTACGTTCACGCCCGAGGCGCTGCAAGCACTCCGAGCCGGGGGCGCCGCGTCGCGGCCTGCGGCCGCTCACGCGTTGGCTGTCAGCCTCGGCGGCACGTTGGAGTGCTACTACTTGGTGTTCGGCGACGACGACGCGATCGCGATCCTCGATCTCCCCGACGACCGTGCCGCCCTCGCCGCGTCGCTTGCGGCGAACGAGACCGGGGTCGTGCGGGTAACCGTGGTCAAGCTGCTCACCGTCGACGACTTTGACGAGGCCCGGAAGCGGACAGCGGAGTACCAGCCACCCGGCTCAAACCTCGAGAATCAATGGGGCAACGTCGGTATCTAGCCACAGCGGCCCATCCGACGGGTCGCGGCGTGAGCCTCAACCGTCGTCGGTGAAACCGACCAACTCGGCGCGATCGGCCTCGGCGCCAAAAGGAAACCCCGACGGCCATACGGCAGGCAAGGTGCGGAGCACGTCGATGATGGCGGCGTTCGCGTCCTCGACGCGACCCAGCGCATCTCGGACCACGCGCCGGTGGCGTCGCCATCGCGGCGGGGCTGGTGGTTGGCACGCTCACCGGGGCCGCCGCGTTCGCGCGGTGAGGGTCGTGTCGACTGGCCCAGCGCAGCTCCGTCGGGGCGTAGAAGCAGGCGACGGCAGGGGACGGTCCGGCCGATTCAGCACTGTCGATCGCTCGCCGAGTCGTGCTGCAGGACCTCGACGACGTCCGCGCCACCGTTCCGCCGGAATACGGCGGCCGCAACTCAGGTGCGTACACACCCACGACGACGGACACCCGCGACCCTCCGGCGCCCGGCCAGCAGCCACAGACCGCGCCAGAGGCCCTGGTTGCCACCCTCAAGAACGGCCCATCGGCGGCGATGCTCGGTAACCTATCCGGGCGGCCTGTCGCCTTGCGCCTCGGCGTCTACACCCCAGGCCCGTACCCGGCGTCGCCGACGGGTGGGACCCTTGCTCCGGCCGAACCGTCCTGGTGTGGGCGATCGCGTTCAGTGCCGCCGAGGGACGGGCATGCATCGGGTGCCCACCAAAGAACTACTACCAGATGGTCGTCGTCCGCGACGACGACCCGAACCAGGTCATCACAATGTTCTCGACGGAAGAACCGGTGATCCGATGACGGTGCCGCGAGGCTGCGGTGCCGATCCCTTCGCCCGGTCACGACATGCCCTTTGAGCACACGGGATCCGGCGAACCCTGGAGCGAGGGGCGCACGGGTTCGTCGCCGTGCGTGGCCGGTGCCGGCCCTGCCCCGACCACGCAGCGGCTGGGCTGTCCGGCCGTCGGCGTCTGGCTCGTGGGACCCCGCTCTGGACGAGCGTGTTCGGACTAGGGATCTCGTGTGCGGCGACGGCAGTTGGCGACCGTGCCACGTTCGGCGTGGTCCGCCGTACGTAACCTTGGGCGATGGCCGACTCCAGGCGCCGCTACACCGACGACGTGCCGGACGACCTCGAGGCTCTGGTGCGGAACCGTTGCCGCGCCCTGCCCGACGCCTACGAAGAGGGGGCGTGGATGGGGGACGCGGTGGATGGTCCGCAAGCGGACGTTCGCCCACGTCCTCGGTGTCGAAGTGGGCGCAGGCCAACTCGTCGCCCTCTCGTTCCGATCGGCTGGCGAGGAACTCGACACGCTCCGCGACGCCGGTCATCCGTTCTTCGTACTCGGCTGGGGCCGAGACGCACTCGGCATGGTCCTCGACGCCGACACCGACTGGGACGAGGTCCGAGAACTGGTGACTGGGAGCTTCTGCGTACTCGCACCGAAGAAGCTGATCGCGCTCATCGACCGTCCCGACGATCGTTGAGTCTCTGGACCGAACGGGCCATCGGACCTCCGACGCCATTGCCGACCGCGAACCTGTGCCGCTTGGCCCGGCCCGGGTGCACCACTTCGCTCGGCATCTACCAGACGACCGCCGCGCCGCTTCCGGCGGAGACTTGCGCCGGCAACGCTCGGTATCGCCGACCGACGGTGGGATGCTGCCGTGACCACGAGGACCCTCAGTTAGGTGTTGTCCTGGGGATCGATGGGGTTGGAGACGTCGAGCTGGTTGCGTCGTGCGGCTGCGAGAAGTTGGGTGTCGGCGGTGGCCAACACAGTGGCCAGGCCGGTGAGCGCGGCCGCGAGGTGGACGGCGTCGTCGCCGCGCAGTCCTTGGTCTTCGGCCAGATCACCGGCGGCGACCACGAGTGCTTTGGTGACCGGCACGACGTCGACCTGTGCCCACAGGGCATTGAGTTCGTCCTTGGCGATCGACAAGCCGGCAGCGTCCAACCGGCCGGCGCGACGAGCCGCCGCGAGCGCAGCGCGCGCCTCGGCGTAGCCGATCTCGGCGCACATCACGAAGTCTGACTCGAGCCACAACCGCTGGGCAGCATCCGCACCGGCTTCGTCGTCCACGAGCAGCTTGAGAAGCACCGAGGTGTCGATGTAGGTGATCACCGTCGTTGCTGTGCGACGAGCGTCTCGATCGGGTCGCCTGGCGTGAGCTTCACTCGCCGGGACGGCAGGCGTCGACGGGTCGCCGGTGCCGGGCGCACGATCCCGGCCTCGATAAGGGCTGCTCGCCGGTCGACGTCAGGGGCCAGCGCCGTGAGCCGAGCGATGGCCCGGCCGTGCTCGGTGACCGTGATCTCCTCGCCCGCTTTGACCCGATCGAGATAGCTGCTCAGCTGGTTCTTCAGCTCACGCACGCCAACGGTCACCGCACCCCTGGTTGTAGCTTCACTCATGGCCACATTGTAGCCCCATCAGTTCGCTCGCGTGGCCTCAATCGGAGCGGCCGACTTGTTGGCGGGGGCGCCGGCGCATCGGCCCGTGGGACACTGGCACTCGCGTTCGCGCCGGTCGGCTCGGGGCAATCGGGGCGTGTGTCCGCGCTCGGAAAGCTGGTGAGGTCGACGAGGCGATGTCGGGGGTGTCGTTGCAGCGTCACGGCGAGTTGGGTGTGCGTTGGGCGCTCAACCTCGGAGCCCATGGCCGCGGGATGGATCCTCCAAACGGCGCGCCGGCACAGGACCAGCGCGCTTCTCGCCCGGTCGCGGGTGGTCACGCATAGTGGCGGCCTCCGCGGCCGACCGGTGCCGGTTCACGTGGCCAGGTTGATGTGGACGACCAACGCGGTTGTGGTCGGGCTTCGTGTCGACGCGCTCGTCTGGCCGAGCGGTGGGTCGTGCGGCCATGTTGGTTGCGGTGACGGGGATGCATCGGCCGGCTCCTCGCCGACGATGAGCACCTTGGCGTCGCTGAGGAGGGGCCTCGCCCGGTGGGTCGATCTGGACGGGCAGGGGGCTGGCGGGCCGTTCGAGTTGGTCGAACTCTCGTTCGTTCTCGTGGTTGGGACGTCGGGTCCGCAGGTTCCTCGAAGAGGAACCTGCAAAGGTGCATGCCCCGGAGAGGCCGCTCCAACGACGCCCAGACCCGGTTTCAACGACGCGTTCAACGACGCGCCGGGCGGGCCCCCCAACCGGGCGGTCGGACCGCACAGCGCGGGCCGAACGCGGCCCGCCTCGAGCGCGACCGGAGCCGCCCAGGGAACCGCCACGACCGCAGATCTCCTCGCCGCTCTCCGGTTCCGGCGCTCGAGGCAGCCCGGTGGCGCCAAACCCGCTGGCACGGGCCCGAGCGGGCACCGTCGCCAGCTGGGTGCGCTGTCAGGCGCACCGTGGGTCGCCGTCTCGCCTCCGCGCGAGCAGCTCGGACTCGCCTCGTGGGACCTGTCGTGTTGGTCGCCGGGTTCGAAGCCCGCCGCCCTTCTCCGCGACGGCTGCCCGCCACGCCAGTTGACGTTCGCTTAGACCTCGCTGGCTTCAACGACGCGCACGTCACCGTACGTGGGTTCAACGACGCGTTCGACGTCGTCGTTGACCACCACACGCGTCAACAACGATCGCTCCGCTAACCCGAACCTTTCAGTAGACGGCTGGGGTCCT
>JANPGL010000299.1:0-9657 GCA_031423915.1 Actinomycetes bacterium
CGGGCGCCTCGGCGGCAGGTGCCTCGGCGGCAGGTGCCTCGGCGGCGGGCGCCTCGGCGGCAGGTGCCTCGGCGGTCAGCGGCGCGGCCGCGGCGTCGTCACCGCTGCGGGCAGAGGCGAGGCGGGCGTCGCGTTCGGCCTGGGCCGCGGCCGCCTGGCGGCGGGCATCGGCCTGGACGGCGGCCATGGCGGCCTCCTGCTCGGGCGTGCGATGGGCCTGCTGCTGGGCCGGGTTGCGGCGGGAGGCGATGTAGCGGCCCTCTTCGACGGCGTCGGCGATGATGCGGCACATCAGGCTGCCCGCCCGGATGGCGTCGTCGTTGCCCGGGATGACGAACTGCACGAGGTCGGGATCGCAGTTGGTGTCGACCACGGCGACGACCGGCACGCCGAGCTTGTTGGCCTCGGTGACGCCGATGTGCTCCTTCTTCGTGTCGATCACGAACACGGCGTCGGGGCGCTTGGTCAGGTTGCGCATGCCGCCCAGGTTGCGCTGGAGCTTCTCGAGCTCGCGCGACAGCAGCAGGGCTTCCTTCTTCGGCATGACGTCGAACTCGCCCGACACCTTCATGCGCTCGTATTCCTTCATCTTGTCGACGCGCTTCGAGATCGTCTCGTAGTTCGTGAGCATGCCGCCGAGCCAACGCTCGTTGACGTAGGGCATGCCGACCTTCTCGGCGAAGCCCTGCACCGGGTCCTGCGCCTGCTTCTTGGTGCCGATGAACAGGATCGTGCCGCCGTCGGCCACGAGGTCGCGCACGAAGGTGTACGCGCTCTCGATGCGCTGCAGCGTCTGGGTGAGATCGATGATGTAGATGCCGTTGCGCTCACCGAAGATGAAGCGCTTCATCTTCGGGTTCCAACGCCGGGTCTGGTGTCCGAAGTGGACACCTGCCTCGAGCAGCTGGCGCATGGTGACGACGGGGGCCATGGGATCGTGCTCCTTCTGCCGCGGTTACCGGCTCCCGACGCCACGCCCGGAGGCGACCGCGGTTCGGATCGGGAGCTTCGAAGTTCGGTCCGGACTGATGCCGGGCCGAGGGGAAACTCTAGCGGGCCCGGAGCCCGGTCCCCCAAGCCGTTCGGCCCGGCGCACCCCGCGCTAGCTGGCCCGCGGCCATCGGGGCGACCCCCCGTCGGTCGGCACGAGCCGCGGGACGAACGCCCCGCCGGCCAGCAGCAGCGCCGGGTCGAGGTACGTGTCGCCCCGCCGGACCCCGAAGTGGAGCCGATCGGACGACGTGCCGAGCGGCTGACCCGCCACCACCCGTTCACCCGGGTCGACCGCCGCCACGTCCAGGTGGCCGTACGACGTACGAAGGCCGTCGGGGTGGTCGACCACCACCCAGCGGACGCCCGCCACCAGCCCGACGAACGCCACCCGCCCGCCGGCGGCGGCGACCACCGACTGCCCGGGCGAGGTGGCGTACTCGAGCCCCCGGTTCCCGGGGCACCAGGTGCAGGCCGGAGCCCGGAACGGGTCGCTGACCGGCGCAGCGACGGGCGCCACGTAGGCGGCGGCGTGTGGGCGACGGGCGGCGTGGGCCGCGGGCGGATCGGCCACGGGCACGGCCAGGACGGGTAGGGCGACGCTCACGGCGAGCGCGAGCAGGATGGGGACACGGGTGTGCACAGGGGCCTCCGAGGGATCGGTGGGTGACGGGCCCGGGGCCCGAGGAGCGTCAGTCGCGCTGGAGGAGGGTGGTGAGACGACCGCGCAGCTGGATGACGGCGCGGGTGTGGATCTGGCACACGCGGGACTCGGTGACCCCGAGGACGCGGCCGATCTCGGCGAGGGTGAGGCCTTCCACGTAGTAGAGGCCGAGGACCAGGCGGTGACGTTCGGGCAGCGTGAGGATGGCCTCGTTGAGCAGGCGCTTGGTCTCGTGCTTCTCGAGGTCGTGACCCGGGCCGGCGTCGGTCGACGCGATCGTGTCGCTCAGCCGCACGGGCTCGTCGCGCCCGGCGCCGATCAGGACGTCGTCGAGGGCCATGATCATGGCCGACGACACCTGCGTGAGGGCGTCGTTGAGCTGGTCGGCGGTCATGCCCGACGCCTCGGCCAGCTCGTCGTCGGTGGGGGTGCGCCCGAGGCGCCCCTCGAGGTCGCTCTCGGCCCGCTCGATCGTCCGGGCCTTGGCCCGCAGCGACCGGGGCACCCAGTCGATCGAGCGGAGCTCGTCGAGGATGGCGCCCCGGATGCGTGGCGCGGCGTACGTCTCGAACTTCACAGCCCGGTCGAGCTGGAACTTGTCGATGGCGTCGATCAGCCCGAAGATGCCATAGCTGACGAGGTCGGCGGGGTCGACGCTCGAGGGCAGGCCGGCACCGACGCGACCGGCCACGAACTTCACCACCGGCGCGTAGTGGAGGATCAGCTGGTCCCGCAGCCCGCGGTCGTTCGTCGCCTTGTAGGCGGTCCAGATGTCCTCGAGGGCGAGCGATCCGTCTCGACGTTCGATCATGCGCGTGGGTGCGTGTCGTCGTAGACGCGGCGGAGTCGCTGCACGCTGACGTGGGTGTAGATCTGGGTCGTGGCCAGATCGGCGTGGCCCAGCAGCTCCTGCACGGATCTCAGATCGGCGCCACCGTCCAGGAGATGAGTGGCGAACGTGTGCCGGAGCGCATGCGGATGGGTCGGTTGGGGCGCACGCCGATCGAGCAGCCGCCGGACGTCCCGCGGGGTGAGACGACCTCCCCGACGATTCACGAACATGGCACCGCCCGCGGCCGGGCCCGCCAACTCGGCCCGGCCCCGGGCGAGCCAGCCGACCACCGCGTCGCGGGCGGCGGGGGTGACCGGAACCCGGCGTTGCTTTCCGCCTTTGCCCCAGACGACCACCGATGCGCCCGCCACCTCGACGCTGTCGACCTCCAGCCCACAGAGCTCGCCGACGCGCAGACCCGACCCGTAGAGAAGCTCGAGGACCGCGTCGTCGCGCAGGCGGATGGCGTCGGTGTCGTGGTCGACCACGGCCGGCGGATCGTCGAGCAGCGTCGTGATCTCGTCGGTGCGCAGCACCCGAGGCAGGCGGCTGTCGCCTCGGGGCGCCGACAACGACCGGCTGGGATCGGCGGCGATGGCGCCGGTGCGCGCCAACCAACCGAAGTAGCGACGCAGGGCGGAGGCCTTCCGGGCCACGGTGGTGCGGGCGGCCCGGCTCGTCGAAAGGAACGCCAGGTAGCGACGCAGCACCAGGCGGTCGACGGTGTCCGGCCCGGCGTGCCCACCACGCCCGGCCCACTCGACGAAGCCCCGCAGATCGCGGCCGTACGCGGCGCGCGTGTTGTCGGACGCGCTCGTGAGGGCGCGCTCGAAGTCGTCCAACCGCCAGGGCACGACACGCACCGTATCGCCATCACCACCGCGAGTTGCGCAATACGCGCTGCCATTCGGGACCCGACGGCCGGACGAGGCCCCGTTCGTCCAACCGGTCGAGCGCCTCGACCACGGGCCCGAGCCCCACGCCGGTGCGGGCCACGAGCTGGTCGACCGTGCCCCCCTCGCCCAGGTGGTCGAGAATGAGTTGCTCGGTGGCATCCCCGCCGGACGGTTGAAGCGCCGGTCGGGCAGCCGGGCTCGTGACCCCGGCGGCGATCAGTACGTCGAGCGCGTCGAGCACCGGCACGGTCTGGGCGTCGCGCAGCAGCAGGTTGGTCCCCTCGGCCGCCGGATTGCGCAGGGAGCCGGGAACCACGCCGACCGTGCGACCGAGGGCGCCGGCCAGATCGGCCGTGATGAGGGCGCCGCCCCGGCGATGCGACTCGACGACCACGACCACGGCGGACAGCGCCGCCACGATGCGGTTTCGCTCGGGGAAGTGGTGCGCCATCGGGCCGACGCCGGGCGGGTGCTCGCTGAGCAGCAGCCCGACGCGGGCGACCGCCGCCCACAGCCGGGTGTTGGCCTTCGGGTACGGGACGTCGAGTCCCGACCCGACCACGCCGACCGGCGGCGTCGCCTCGGCCGCCAGCACGCCGGCGTGGGCGGCGGCATCGATGCCCGCTGCCAGCCCCGACACGACCGCCACGCCGGCCCGCGCCAGATCGGCACCAAGCACCGAAGCGATCTCGCGCCCGAGCGCCGTCGCCCGGCGGGTGCCGACGAGCGCCACGCACGGGGCGGCCAGGATCGACGTGTCGCCGGCGGCGAACAGCACGGACACCGGCGGGTCGACGCCCACCAGCCGGTCGCCGCCGGGCAGATCGGCGGGGAGCACGGGACGCACGCCGAGCTCCGCGCACGCCGCCACCACCGCCGTCGGCGGATGCCGGGACGCGTGCTCCCGCCACCGCCCGACCAGCGCGTCCCGGCCCTCGGGGGGCCGCAGCTCGTCGGGGGCCCAACCCTCCTCGACCAGCGACCAGGCCGCCTCGGGCGTCCGGCCCCGCAGCACCCGGGCGAGCCGGGCGGGGGTCATCCCCGGCAGGCGCGACAGCGCGGCGGCGCAGGCGGCGCGGTCGCCGACGGCGCCGCTCGCGCTCATGCCGCCCTCGGTTCGCGGTCGAGGACGTCGGCCCGCAACGCCAGGGCGGCGCGCACCAGGTCGGCGTCGAGCTCGTCGAGGCCCCGCAGGTCGGCCAACGTCCGCGCCACGCGGGTGACGCGGTGGAGGCCCCGCCCGCTCAACCGTCCGCGTTCGAGCTGGCGCCGCACGACGTGCTGGGCCGCCGGGCGCAACGCCGCGACCTCGCTCAACCGGCCGACCGGGAGCGATCCGTTCAGGCAGCCCTGGCGTGCCAGTGCCCGGGCGCGCGCCTCGGCCACCCTGACGGCCACGACCCGCGACGGTTCGCCGGGCGGGCCGACGAGCAGATCCTCGACGTCGGGACGCGAGACGGGCACGCGCAGGTCGATGCGGTCGAGCAGGGGACCCGACAGCCGACGCCGGTAGCGGGCCAACTCACCCGGCCCGCACACGCAGGCGCCCGCGGGCCCGCACGGGCAGGGGTTGCTGGCGGCCACCAGCAGGAACCCGGCGGGCATGGTGACCGAGGCCCGGGCTCGCGTGATGCGCACGACGCCTTCCTCGAGCGGCTGCCGCAGTCCGTCGAGCACCGCCGGCGCGAACTCGCCGAGCTCGTCGAGGAACAGCACACCACCGTGGGCCGTGGAGATCTCGCCCGGGCGCAACATCGAGGTGCCCCCGCCGACCATCGACACGAGCGAGGCCGAGTGATGCGGGGCGCGGAACGGCGGGCGCCGCACGAGCCCGCTGGCGGGGATGGGCAACCCGGCGGCCGAGTGGATGCTGGTGACCCGCACGGCGAGGTCGGCGTCGAGTGCGGGCAGCACGCCCGGCAGGCGCTGGGCCAGCATCGTCTTGCCGGCGCCGGGCGGGCCCGCCAGCAGGAGGTGGTGGCCGCCAGCCGCCGCCACCTCGACGGCGAGGCGGGCCAGCGGTTGCCCGCGCACGTCGGCCAGGTCGGGCGGGGCCACGACCCGCTCGGGCGGCGGGGTCCGGTGCTCGGGCCAGGGCGCCCCGTTGGCCAGGCATGCCACCACCTGGCGCAGCGTCTCGGCCGCCCGCACCGGACCGTGGGCCACGGCGACGGCCTCGTGGACGCGCGCCGCCGGCACCACGCACGGACCGTGGGGCAGCGCAGCGACGAGGGGCACCATGCCGGTGACCGCCCGGACCGACCCGTCGAGCCCGAGCTCACCCACGAAACCGATGCCGTCGATGGCGTTCGGCCCGAGCTTCTCGGCCGCCACCAGCACGCCGACGGCGATGGCCAGATCGAGCCCCGAGCCCGCCTTGCGCAGCATCGACGGCGCCAGGTTCACCGTGACGCGCGACTGCGGCCAGGCCAGGTCGGACGAGAGCACCGCGGCGCGCACACGGTCGCGCGCCTCTCGGCACGCCTCGTCGGGCAGCCCCACGATCGTGAACGACGGGAGGCCGTTCGAGACGTGGACTTCGACGGTGACCGGGTGACCGTCGGCCCCCAGCAGGGTGGACGAACGAACCGTGGCGAGCATGGCGACCTCCGCACGCGGCGGCCCCGGGAGGGGACCGCTGGGGAAGGTCGACCGCAACCCGGCCGACGAGGTGGTCGAACCGTAGCACCGGGGCGCGCGAGGGTGCCGCCCGGTCTGTACGGCGCCCGGTCTATGGCGCCTCGGCCAGGACCTGCTCGTAGAGCGCCTGCACGGCCAGGACCTCGCGGATCTCGCCCGAGACGTCGGTCGAGAACTCGGCCCGGTACTCCTCGTCGCGCAGGAGCTGCACGGCGAACTGGAGCATCGAGAACACGCCGATGAACCCGCTCACGGCCAGGTGCTGCCAGGTGAGCACGTGGGTGCCGCTCCCCAACCGGAAACGCCACAGCGGGTGGACCGTACCGCCGTCCTGCACCGTCCACTGCAGGATCGTCCGCTCGCGGATCGCGAGGACGCCGAACACGACGAGCAGCGCCGCCACGATGGCGCCGATGAGCACCACCTGCACGGCGTACGAGACGAACAGGAGCACCGAGACGTTGCGCCGGTCGCGCCGGTCGAGCTCGAGCACCGGCTGGCGGTCGCGGTCGACGAGGGCCGGCAGGGGCGGCGCGCCGCAGCGGTCGGCGATGGCCGACACCTCGTCCCACGAATCGAAGCGGGCCAGCTGCTCCAGTTCGACGGGCAGGCGAATCGCCACGAACCCGAACGCCACGGCGGCGATGGCGCCGTTGACGAGGGCGTAGGAAAGCGGTGTGAAGTCGTTCGCCACCTGCCAGACATCGGCGTTGAGGAACACGAACGTGACGAACAGCAGCAGCAACGGCAGCACGCGGCTGAGGAGCTGGGCCAACGTGCGCAGCCGACGCCACACCTGGCGAAGGCCGAACAGGATCATCGGCAACAGCCCGAAGTAGGCCCCGCCGAAGGCCAGGCCGACCAGCACCACGTTCACCCCCACCAGCACCAGCGCCTCGCGCGGCGACCCGTCGAACACGAGCGCCGACGCGGCCGGCAGGAGCACGAACAGCGCCAGCTCACCCGGGCCGATGTCGTCGGGGAGCGCGAACCGACGTCGCTTGCGTCGTCGGTTCACGAGCGCCATGCCGAGCAGGACGAGCGCGACGGCCCCGACAAGGGCCGCGAGCTGACCCCACCCCGTGAAGCGGTCACCGAACGCGGTCGTGGTCACCTCGACCAGGAACACCACCGACAGGAACGGCACGGTGCGCGTCAGCACGTCCTCGCGGGTCGAGTAGTCGTCGATGGCGTGCGGCAGACCGCGTCGCACGAACCACCGCTCGACGTCGGCGATGAGGCGCTGGCGTTCCCGGACGTCCACGGGGGCGGAGTCTTCCATCCCGACCTCCGGGGTGCGCCCGCCGGGCCCGGTCGGCTGGGAGACTGCAGCGATGCGTTCCCCCGCACGACCCCGGCGCCCCGTACCGCTCCTGGCCGTACGGCTCCTGGCCGTACCGCTGGTGGCGCTCCTGGCCGTGTCGCTGGTGGCGTGCGGCGGCGCCGAGGCGCCGACCGGCGAGGCGTTCTGCAAAGCCGTCTCGTCGAAGATCGACCAGTTGAAGGGTCCCGTCACCGACCCGGCCGCGGCAGCGAAGTCGGTGCAGGCGTACCAGGACGTCGCCAAGGTGGCGCCCGCGCCGGTGCGCGACGCGTGGAAGACGGTCACCGGACTGGTCGAGTCGGCGGCGACGCTCGACCTCACGTCGAAGGACGCCCAGGCGAAGTTCGCCGAGCGCGCCCTCCAGGCCGCCGGCGACGTGAAGACGATCACCGACTACACGCAGACGACCTGCGGCGTCGCGCTCGTGCCGGGCGGCTGATCGCCGCCCGCCGGCGTCAGTGGATCTCGCCGCGCTTCAGGATGACGTGGTCGATGAGGCCGTAGTCCTTGGCCTCCTGGGCCGAGAACCAGCGGTCGCGATCGGCGTCGGCCACGACCTTGTCGTAGGCCTGCCCGGTGTGCTGCGAGATGCGCTCGAACAGCATCTTCTTCGTGTACGCCATCTGCTCGGCCTGGATGGCGATGTCGGCCGCCTGCCCGCGCAGGCCACCGAGGGGCTGATGCATCATGATGCGCGAGTTGGGCAGCGCGTACCGCTTGCCTGCGGCGCCGGCGCACAGCAGGAACTGGCCCATCGACGCGGCCAGGCCCATGGTGATGGTGGCGATGTCGCACGAGACGAACTGCATCGTGTCGTAGATCGCCATGCCAGCGGTGACCGACCCGCCGGGCGAGTTGATGTACAGCCAGATGTCCTTGGTCTGGTCTTCGCCCTCCAGGTAGAGGAGCTGGGCGCAGATCATGTTGGCGATGTCATCGTTGACGTCGGTGCCGAGGACCACGATGCGGTTCTTCAGCAGCCGGTTGTAGATGTCCATGCGGCCATCGGGCACGCCTTCGAGGGCAACGGGGTGGGGCAACGGCTGGGCCATGGCGGCGATGCTACCGCCCGGTCTCCGAATCCCTCACCAGCGGGGCACGGTGGCCGGCCCGGTTCACCGCTTGGCGGCCCGCTCGCCACTAGCCCGCGGGGCGCCGGCCGCCCGGTTCCGGCGGCGGCGCAGCACCACGAGCATGGTGCCGAACACGACGAGGGCGACGATGGCGTTGACCGTAGGGCCGAACACCACCCCGGCCACGCGGGCCTGGGTCGCGCCCACCATCAGCCCGTCGAGCACGGGGCCTCCGTCCACCTCGTCACACTTCCTCTTCGTCCGTCCGTGCCGGCGAAGAGGTTCGTAGGGCCCTCCGGATACCAGAACGGGGAAGCCCGCCGCTCCCGGAGAAACCGTCGCATGACAGGCCAGCTGTCACAATGAGCCGATCGGCTCAACGGTCGGGGAAGGCGGATTCGCCCCGGTCACCGTGGCTTGCCAAGCTGGTCGGACCGTGGACGACGCCCCCTCTCCCGACGCCGACCTCGTCGCCGACCTTCAGACCGCCAACCATGCGTTCGCCGCGGCCCACTTCACCGGGATGCGGCCGCTGGCACCGGCCCGACACATGGCCATCGTGGCGTGCATGGACAGCCGCCTCGACGTGTTCGATGCGCTCGGCCTCGACAACGGCGACGCCCACGTCATCCGGAACGCCGGCGGGGTCGTCACCGACGACGTCATCCGCTCGCTGATGCTGTCCCAACGACTGATGGGCACCGCGTCGATCGTGCTCGTGCACCACACCGACTGCGGCATGCAGAAGGTGTCGGAGGACCAGATGAAGCAGGAGGTCGAGGCCGAGACCGGCATGCGACCGGCGTTCGCCATCGAGAGCTTCACCGACCCGTACGCCAACGTGCGCCAGTCGATCAGCCGGTTGCGCCACTCGCCGTTCCTGCTCCACAAGGAGCTGATCGTCGGGTTCGTCTACGACGTGGCGACCGGGCTGCTGAACCAGGTCGCCGAGCGCTGATCAGTCCCAGCTCTTGAGCACGGGAAGCACCTCGGCCGCGAAGAGCTCCATCGAGGCCCGCGCCTCGTCGTAGGGGATGCCGCCGTAGCGGAACGCCGTCGTGTACTCGAACGGACCGATGAGCTCGCGCCGCCGCTCGACGGTGGCCAGGATCTGGTCGGGTGTCCCCCAGGCGGTCGCCTTCATGAACATGTCGAGGAAGCCGCTCTCGCCCACCCGCCGGAGCACCTCGGCCGCCTTGGCGTAGGCGTCGTAGCCCTCGGTGACGGCGAAGTGGTCG
>JANPGL010000300.1:0-2804 GCA_031423915.1 Actinomycetes bacterium
GCGCGCCCGACGCCGTACGGGCCAGCTCCATGCGCCACGGCGACACCTCGGCGACCGCCAGGCCCTCGACCACCTCGGCCAGTTCGACGCCGAGGGCCAGGCCCACCGCGGCGGCCGCCGCGGCGTTGGCGGCGTTGTGCCCGCCGCTCACCCCGAGGCGCACGGGCGCGTCACCCCACGGCGTGCGCAGCGTGAACGAGGGCCGGGCCAGCTCGTCGAGCGTGACGTCCTCGGCGCGCACGTCGCCGACGCCGCGCCCGAAGGTCAGCACCCGGGCGCTCGTGCGGGCGCGCAGGTCGTCGACGAAGCGCTGCTCGGCGTTGAGCACGGCGACACCGTCGGCGGGGAGCGCCGCGACGAGTTCGCCCTTGGCGCGGGCGACGCCGTCGAGGGTGCCGCCGACCAGGCCGATGTGGGCCTCTCCGATGATCGTGACGACCCCGACCGTCGGCCGGGCCACCTCGCACAGGCGGGCGATCTCGCCGAAGCCGCGCATCCCCATCTCGACCACGACCGCCTCGGTGCCGTCGGGCGCGCCGAGCAGCGTGGTGGGCAGTCCGAGCTCGTTGTTGAAGCTGCGCACGTTGGCGGTGGTCCGGTAGGTGCGAGCCAGCACCGAGCGCGTCAGGTCCTTGACCGTGGTCTTGCCGACCGAGCCGGTGACGCCGACGACGCGATCCCCGAGGCGAGCGCGGGCCAGGCGACCCAGCGCCATGAAGGCGGCGGCCGTATCGGCCACCTCGATGGCGGGCACCCGGTGGTCGACCACGCCCGCCGACGTGAGGTACGCCGCCGCGCCGGCATCGACGGCGGCGCCGACGAAGGCATGGCCGTCGCGCTCGGCCACCACGGGCACGAAGAGCTGACCGCGAACGAGGCCACGGGAGTCGAACGTGGCACCGTCCACCTCCGTGTCCGGCCCGACGAGACGTCCGTCGCAGGCCAGGGCGATCTCGGAGGTGCGCAACCGCATGGCGAGCGACGCTACCGGCCGCGAGATGCCGCACCGCGGAGGCCCCCCGCCCCTAGGGTTGGCGCGTGCCCTCCCCCGCCGAGCTCCCGCCGCGCGTGAACCTCGTCGTGCTGTTCGGCGGCCAGTCGGCCGAGCACGACGTGAGTCGCGCCACCGCCGCCCACGTGCTCGCCGCTCTCGACCCGCAGCGCTACGACGTGCGGGCGATCGGCATCACGCGGGACGGCCAGTGGGTGGACGCCGGCGATGCGGCCCGGGTCCAGCTCGAGGTCATCCGCCGGGGCCAGGTCGCCGACGGCCCGGCCATCGCGGCGGGCCTCGACGTGGTCGGCCCGCCCACGCACGCCGATCCCGTCCTCGCACGCGGAGTCGACGACGCGCCGACGGTCGTGCTCCCGTTGCTGCACGGCCCACTCGGCGAGGACGGCACGGTGCAGGGCCTGCTCGAGCTGGCCGACGTGGCGTACGTGGGCGCCGGGGTGCTGTCCAGCGCCGTGTCGATGGACAAGGCCATGGCCAAGACGGTGCTCGACGCTCACGGCATTCCCCAGGCCCGGTGGAAGGCCTACCTCGAGCACGAGATCGGTTCCGGCACGGTGGCCGAGATCGTCGAGGCGTTCGGCCTGCCCGTGTTCGTCAAGCCCGCCAACATGGGTTCGTCCGTCGGTGTCACCAAGGCCAAGACCGTCGCCGACCTCACCGCCGCCATCGAGACCGCCCTGGGGTACGACCGCGTCGTCGTGGTCGAGGAGGCGGTCGTCGGCCGCGAGATCGAGGTGGCGGTGCTCGGCAACGAGACGCCGCGCGCCTCGGTGGCCGGCGAGATCATCCCCGGCCACGAGTTCTACGACTTCGCCGACAAGTACATCGACGGCGGGGCCAAGCTGCTCATCCCTGCGCCGCTCGCCGAGGCCGATGCGGCCCGCGTCCGGGAGCTGGCCGTCGAGGTCTTCCGGGCGTTGCGGGGCGAAGGGCTGGCGCGGATCGACTTCTTCTTCGAAGAGGGCGGCCGCGGCTTCCTGTGCAACGAGGCCAACACGATGCCCGGGTTCACGCCGATCTCGATGTACCCGAAGCTCTGGCAGGCCACGGGCGTGGGCTACGCCGAGCTGCTCGACGAGCTGGTCCACCTGGCGCTCGATCGCCACGCCCGGCGGCGCCGCAACACGGCGCGCTGACGGCCGGGGCTAGCGGGGCGGGCGCGTCGAACGGGTCCAGCGCGACGCGTCGAGCATCGATGACGCGCCCAGCAGGTCGAGGCGCTCGATCTCGTCCTCCAGCGCCCGGACCCGTCGCTCCACCGGCCCGGTCAGCTCGATCCACGGTTCGCAGTGCGGGCGCGAGCGGAGCCCGTCGCGGAAGCGCTGCTGCATCCACGGTCGGATGTACTCGCTGAAGCGCACCCCGTCGGCCTCGAACGGCACGTCGATGCCGCAGAGCACGTACAGGTCGTAGCGCCGGGCGTCGGCGATCGCCTCGACCGTGCGATGGCGGAAGTGGAGGTAGCGCTCGTGCCAGATGGCCGTGGCGAACGCGTCGGTGTCGCAGAACAGCAGAGGCCCGGCCCGGTCGGCCGTCTCGTCCTCCAGCTCGCCTTGGCGGCGGGCGATGACCACGAAGTCGTCGCTGGCCCACTGCTCGTTCGTGCCGTCGGCGATCTTGGTGATCGTGTAGTCGCGTCCGTACTCGGGCACCCAGGTGGTGGCGTGCGCCGCTGCCAGCAGTCGCGAGAGGGTGGTCTTGCCCGACGACTCGGCGCCGACGAAGCAGACCCGACGCGTGAGCCCGCCGCGGACCGCCACCGGCAGCTCGGCCCACGAGCCGGCCGGGT
>JANPGL010000301.1:0-4329 GCA_031423915.1 Actinomycetes bacterium
CCCGCGCCGGTCGGCGCCCCCCGCCTGCCGCCGGGCCATGGCCAGCAGGGCGGAGGCGGCCTTGGTCTCGTCGGTCGCCGTGGCCCCGACGGTGTCGACGACGGTCGACGCGGCCGACAGCTGCCGGTCGAGCTCGGTGGCCCGGGCCTCGAGGCGCGTGACCTCGGTCACCAATGTGGTGACCCGGGCTGCCAGGGTCGAGGCGGTCACGCTCGTCGGCAGCGCCGCCGACGCCACCTGCCCGCCCTTGTCGTTGCGGGCGGCCGCCTTCGATGTGGTGGGCGGGGCTTTCGTCGTGGCGTCCGCGGGCGCGGGGAAGCCGAGCAACGCCGCGCTCAAGAGCGCGGCGGCGCGAACCAGTGCACCGCCTCGCCGGACCATCCGGCGAAGCCTAGGACATGGGTCGCGAACGACAACCTCGCCGCGTGGTGAACACGCGACGAATCGTCGACAACGTCGCGGTCAGACGTACATCCGGAAGATGACCTCGGCCACGCAGCTCGGCTTCGGCGCACCCTCGACCTCGAACGTGTACTCCATCGTCGACTGGACACCGCCGGGGATCTCGTCGACGGCCAGCACCTTGGCACCGAGGCGCAGCTTGGCGCCCACGGGCACGGGCGCCATGAACCGCACCTTGTTGGCACCGTAGTTGACACCCATCTTCATGCCCGTGACCTGGTAGATGGTGGGGCCGAGCATGGGGCCGAGCGACAGCGTGAGGTACCCGTGGGCGATCGGGCCGCCGAACGGCGACTCCTTCTTGGCCCGCTCCGCGTCGATGTGGATCCACTGGAAGTCGCCCGTCGCCTCGGCGAACTGGTTCACCCGCTCCTGTGAGATCTCCACGTACTCCGAGTACCCGACGTGCTGCCCCACCAGGGCCTTGAGCCCGTCGATGCCGTTGATCATCGTTGCCATGGCCGGTGATCCTGTCACCTGGTCGGGCGACGGGGGTACTCGGCATCGGGCACTAGGTTCCGGCCATGCGCCTCGCGTTCTCCACCGCTCCGCAGCTCTGCACCTTCGACGACCTGCTCGCGGTGTGGCGTGCGGCCGACGAGATCGAGCTGTGGGAGTCGGGGTGGACCTTCGACCACTTCGAGCCCATCTTCACCGGCGACCGCAGCGGGGCCTGCCTGGAGGGCTGGATCACGCTCACCGCGCTGCTGCAGGCGACGCGTCGCCTGCGCGGCGGCGTGATGGTGACCGGCATGGTGTACCGCCATCCGGCGGTGCTGGCGAACATGGCGGCGACGCTCGACCACACGTCGGGCGGGCGGCTGGAGCTGGGCGTCGGGGCGGCGTGGAACACCGACGAGTGCGGCGCCTACGGCATCGAGCTGGGCACGCTCACCGAACGGTTCGACCGCTTCGCCGAGGGGCTCGAGGTCATCAAGCTGCTCCTCACCCAGCCGAGGTCGTCGTTCGCCGGCGAGTACTTCACGCTCGACGGCGCGTACTGCGAGCCCAAGCCGATCCAGGCGCCGTACCCGCCGATCTGCATCGGGGGCGGCGGCGAGCGGCGCACGCTGCCCCTCGTGGCCCGCTACGCGGACCACTGGAACTATCCCGGCACGGCGCCCGACCCGGTCGCCGAGCTGCACCGGTTGCGCGGCATCCTCGAGCGCCACTGCGCCGAGATCGGTCGCGACCCGTCGGAGATCAGCATCTCGACCCAGCTGTTCTTCAGTCGGGCGCCGATGGCCGAGGTGCTCGACCTGGCCCGCGCCTATCGGGACGCCGGGCTCGACCTGGCCATCGCCAGCATGCCCCGGCCGCTCGCCGTGGACGACGTCAAGCGCCTGGCCGACGCCCTGTCGTCGGTCTGCTGATCTCGACGCAGGTGTCCCAGAACGCCACGCCGCCGCCCCAGTCGGCCTTGGCGTCGCTCGTGAGCGCGTTGGCGGTGGCGCCGTCGTCGTGCTGCGCGGCCCACCAGCCCCACGGCACCGCCACGACGCCCGGTCGCACCGTGTCGGTCACCCGGGCGCGCAGGCGCAGCGAGCCGCGCTCGTTGCCCACGTCGACCTCGTCGCCGTCTGCGATGTCGCGTGCCGCGGCGTCGATGGCGTGCAACTCGACGTACGGCCCCTGCTCGAGCGGCCCGTGGGCCGCCGAGTAGGTGGTGTTGAGGAAGCGCGTGTGGCGCTTGGGCGTCAGGAGCGCCAGCGGGTAGCGGGCGTCGGCGGGCGGCGCCACGAAGGCGGGCAGCGGGTCCTGACCCAGCGCGGCGAGCCCGTCGTTGCGCAGCAGGGCGCGTCCGGACGCGGTGGCGAAGCCGCCGTCGGCGTAGGGGCGCAGGTCCTCGGGCAGGTCCAGCCGAACGAACCCGTCGCGGCGCAGCTGCGGCAGGTCGATGCCCCGGACCGCCAGGGCGACGAGGTCGTCGTCGCCGGTGAAGAGCTCGGGTTCGGTGTAGCCCATG
Source organism: Actinomycetes bacterium (assembly GCA_031423915.1). GTDB lineage: Bacteria > Actinomycetota > Acidimicrobiia > Acidimicrobiales > Ilumatobacteraceae > JANMAT01. The sequence goes on from JANPGL010000301.1 coordinate 2,429, forward strand.
GCGGCGGCCAGGCGGCGCCACAGCTCGGTGTTCGGCACGGCCTCGCCGAGCGGTTCGATCGCCGCCTCGTTCCACCCCACGTACAGGTGGCCCCACGAGGCGACCACGTCTCGCTGCTCCAGCTGGGTGGTGGCCGGGAGGATCACGTCGGCGTAGCGCGCCGTGTCGGTGACGAACTGCTCGCTGACGACGCAGAACAGGTCGTCGCGCTCGAGGCCCCGGCGCACGAGCCCGGCGTTGGGAGCGCTCACGAGCGGGTTGCCGTTCCACACGACCAGGGCGCCGACGCGTGGGTCGAGCGTCTCGTCGGTCAGTGCCCGGCCGAGCTGCGTCATGTCGATGGCGCGGCGGGGTCGCTCGCCGGCCAGGTGGGGTGCGTCGAACACCGAGCCGTCGACCTGGTCCTCGCTCCACACGCCCACGGAGCGGGCGAAGCCGCCGCCGCGGTGGCGCCACTGGCCGGTGACGGTCGGCAGGCAGGCGAGCGTGCGGAAGAACATGGCGCCGTGCTCGTGGTGCTCGCCGCCGATGAGCGCGCGGATGAACGCCGGGGTCGTCGACCCGTAGAGGCGGCCGAGGCGTTCGACGTCGTCGGCCTCGAGACCGCACGCCGCGCCGGCGCGCTCCGGCGTCCATCCGGCCACCCGTTCGGCCAGGTCGTCGAAGCCTTCGGTGTGGCGGGCCACGTAGTCGTGGTCGACCAGGTCGTCGCGCACGAGCACGTGGAGCACGCCGAGCATGAGCGCCACGTCGGTGCCGGGCAGCGGCTGCAGGAACCAGTCGGCGGCCTGGGCCGTGGCCGTGCGCAACGGGTCGATCACGACCACGGTGGCGCCGTTGGAGCGGGCTTCCTCGACGAACGGCCACAGGTGCCGGTTGGTGAGTCGCGTGTTCGTTCCCCACAGGATCACCAGCTGCGCGAAGCGGAGGTCGGCCGGGTCGCTGGCCCGCCCCGAGCCGAGCGTCGACGCCGTGCCGGCGCCCGCCGTGGCGCCGCACAACGCCCCGGTCTGGCGCGAGGCGCCCATGCGGGCGAACAGGCGCTGGTCGAGCGAGCTCATCTGGAGCAGGCCCTGGGTGCCCGCCGACCCCCAGAGCACCACGGCCTCGCCGCCCCACCGGTCGATCACGTCGTGCAGCCGCTCGGCGGTGAGGGCGAGCGCCTCTTCCCACGTCGCCTGCCGGAACTGCCCCTCGCCCTTGGGCCCGACGCGCACGAGCGGGTGAAGGACGCGGTCGGGCGAGTACACGCGCTCGAGGAAGCGGTTGACCTTGGGGCACAGCTCGCCGCGTGAGAACGGGTGCGCCGGGTTGCCGCGCAGCGAGGTGGCGACGCCGTCGGTGACGGTGGCCACCCAGCCGCACGAGTCCGGGCAGTCGTGGTGGCACGTGCCGAGCACGGTGCGGGTGTCGGTCATCGGGTCGAGTGTACGGACGTCCCCGCGCACCTGCCTGGCGGAATTCGGACCGCTACGCCCCGATGGCGTGGTAGCCGCCGTCGACGTGGACGATCTCGCCCGTCGTGGCCGGGAACCAGTCGGACAGGAGCGCGATGACCGCCTTGGCCGTGGGCTCGGTGTCGTTGATGTCCCACCCGAGCGGCGCCCGCGTCTGCCAGGCGTCCTCGAACGCCGAGAAGCCGGGGATCGACTTGGCCGCCATGGTGCGGATTGGACCGGCGGCGACGAGGTTGACCCGGATGCCCCGTCCGCCGAGGTACTTCGCCAGGTAGCGCGAGGTCGACTCGAGGGCCGACTTGGCGACGCCCATCCAGTCGTAGGCGGGCCAGGCGACGCTGGCGTCGAAGTCGAGCCCCACGATCGAACCGCCGTCGGTCATCACCGGTCGGACCGCCTTGGCGAGGGCGGGGAGCGACCAGGCCGAGATCTGCAGGGCGGTGG
>JANPGL010000302.1:0-3809 GCA_031423915.1 Actinomycetes bacterium
TCCCCGCGCCGACCACGGCAGAGCTGCTCGACGAGGATCGCCACGAGTACCGCGTGGGCGGCTACACGATCCAGCAACTCACGGCGGAGTACAAGGACTGGATGTCCACGGACGGCTGGATCTTCGACGCGGAGTACAGCCGGCTCGATCCGTACCTGTCCGAAGCCGAACGGCACCTCGGCTACATCACCCAGTCGATCTACACCAAGCCGACGACCCCGCCGACGACGATCTCCGTGATCATCGGAAACTTCGATGCGAAGCCCGGCAACAAGAGAGACCTGAGGCTGCTGTTGGTACGGACCCCGGACGACGAGCTTCCGCGGCGGTCGCTGCAACTCGGCTGGGTCAGCGCAACCGACTGACCTCGGGACAGCCAGCGTCCTAGAACTCGGCTTCCAGCTCGGCGAGCTGGGCGACGCGTCGGGCGTGGCGGCCGCCCTCGAACGGGGTCGCCAGGAACAGAGCGAGGATCTCCTCGGCCAGCCCCTCCCCCACGACGCGGGCGCCCATCGACAGCACGTTGGCGTCGTTGTGGGCCCGGGCCATGCGGGCCGTGTACAGGTCGTTGCACAGCGCGGCCCGCACGCCGCGGACCTTGTTGGCCGCGAGCTGCTCGCCCTGGCCGGAGCCGCCGAGCACGATGCCCAGGTCGACCTCGCCGTCGCGCACCGCCCGGCCGACGGCCGCGCAGTAGGGCGGGTAGTCGACCGACTCGGTGGAGTTCGTGCCCAGGTCGACCACCTCGTGCCCCTGGCCGACGAGCAGGTCGACGAAGTGCTGCTTCAGGAGGAACCCGGCGTGGTCGGAACCGATGGCGATGCGCGTCACGTCGGCGCACTGTAGGCGCCGGGCGGGTCGGCGGATCAGCCCGCCCGGACCGCCCGTCCCGGGTTCTCGGTGTGGCCAAGGACATATGCGTCCACCGCCACACCCAGATCAGGCAAAACCAACGCTGGTGCGTTTCGTCGCACCCGTCGGAACGGAACGCACCAGCGTCGCCAGGCCGCCCGGCCGCTGGCCTGACCAGCGGCGCTTGGTTGCCCGGTGCAAGGACCCGCACCTAGCGTGCCGCCATGGCGCTCGATCCCCGCACTCCCGTCCTCGTCGGCACCGGTCAGGTCATCCAGCGGGTGGCGTCCGTGGCCGAGGCGCGCAACCCGATCGAGCTGATCGCCGACGCCGTGCGCGCCGCGGCGGCCGACGCCGGGCTGGCCGGCGTGCCGAACGTCGACTCGATCCGCGTCGTGTCGTTCCTGTCGTGGCGCTACCGCGACCCGGCCCGGTTCCTGGCCGACGAGCTCGGCATCACCACCGGCGAGCGGGCGTACACGACCGCCGGCGGCAACTCGCCGCAGATGCTCGTGAACCGCACGGCGCTCGACATCCAGAACGGCGACGTCGACCTGGTGGTGCTGTGCGGCGGCGAGACGTGGCGCACCCGCATGAAGGCCCGCAAGGCCGGCGCCGAACCCGAGTGGCCGAAGATCCCCGAGGACGTGGCGCCCGACCGCATCATCGGCAGCGACTTCGTGATGAACCTGCCCGAGGAGAAGGAGCGGGGCTTCGTCCACCCGATCCAGATCTACCCGATGTTCGAGACGGCGCTGCGCGCCGCAGCGGGCGAAGGCGTCGACGAGCACCAGGTGAAGATCTCCGAGCTGTGGGCGCGCTTCGCCGACGTCGCCCGCGACAACCCGTACGCGTGGGTGCGCACGGACCCCTCGGCCACCGACATCCGCACGGCCGGCCCGTCGAACCGCATGATCGGGTTCCCGTACCCGAAGATGATGAACTCGAACAACGACGTCGACCAGACGGCCGCGCTCATCATGTGCTCGGTGGCCAAGGCCCGCGAGCTCGGCATCGCCGAGGACCGGTGGGTGTTCCCCCACGCCGGCACCGACTGCCACGAGCACTACGGCCTGTCGAACCGCTGGTCGTTCGCCGAGACGCCGGCCATCGCCACGGGCGGCAAGCGGGCGCTCGAGCTGGCGGGCATCGGCATCGACGACGTCGAGGTGGTCGACCTCTACTCGTGCTTCCCGTCGGCCGTGCAGCTGGGCGCGGCGTCGATGGGGCTCGGCCTCGACCGCCAGCTCACCCGCACCGGCGGTCTGCCGTTCGCCGGCGGCCCGTGGAACAACTACGTGATGCACGCCATCGCCACCGTCGTCAACGACCTGCGCGACCGGCCCGGCGCCAACGGCCTCGTGTGGGCCAACGGCGGCTACGTCACCAAGCACGCGTTCGGCGTGTACTCGACGACGCCGCCGGCCGCGGGCTTCCGCCACGACGACTCGTTCCAGGCCGCGCTCGACGCCGGCCCCCGCCGCGAGCTGGCCGTACCGGCGGAAGCCGAGGGCCCGGCCACCATCGAGGCCTACACGGTCATGCACGACCGCGACGGCCAGCCCGAGCAGGCCATCGCCACGTGCCTGCTGGCCGACGGCCGCCGGGCGTGGGGCACGTCGACCGACGTGGAGCTCGGCGCCTCGATGTGCGCCGACGAGTGGGTGGGCCGCGGGGTCGCCCTCACCGCTGACGGCAGCCTGCTCGTCTGAGCCGACGGTGCCATGGGTCGGGTTCGAGCCGCATGTGGCTCAGAGCTGACCCCGAGGCTGACGCTGACGCGCGGATCACCCTGGCAGGTGGCAGACCGCCTCGACGTTGTTGCCCTCGGGGTCGCGCACGAACGCGCCGTAGTAGTTCGGGTGGTACTCGGGCCACACCCGCGGCTCGTGCAGCACCTCGGCGCCGTGGGCCACGGCGGCGGCGAAGAACGCCCGCACCGCCTCCCGGTCGGGGGCGGCGAACGCCACGTGGATGGGTCGCTGGTCGCCGCCCTCGTCGAACGGGTTCAGCCAGAAGTCGGGCTTCATCCCGACGCCGTAGCCGACGACGGCCTCGCCGTACGACATGATCCGCCCGCCGCCGATGGTCGGCAGCACGGCGTCGTAGAACGCCGCGGTCGCCGCCGGGTGGGCGCACTGGATGGCCAGGTGGTCGAGCATCACGACATCCTCTCAGTAGCCGGGGGCGGGTTCGGACAGGCCGAAGGCGACACCCTGGTCGTCGGAACACATGGCGTGACGGCCCTCGGGGCCCGCACCGAGCGGTTCGGCCGTGCCACCGAGGGCCACGACCGTGGCCATGGCCGCGTCGAGGTCGGCCACCCGGAAGTAGAGCTCGGGCGAGTGGCCGGGGCGGCCGCCGCCGAGGCCGCCGTCGGGCTGCACGTTGGCCAGGTGCTCGCCGCCCTGGTCGCCCGGCCCGTCGAACGTCCAGCCCAGCACGGACCCGAAGAACGTGCGGGCCCGGGCGGCATCAGCCACGGGCATCGAGAAGTAGAAGAGCTCGCCCGGCTTCGTCGACGGCAGCGGGGCCGTGTCGTACGTCGGCACGGTGAGGCTGAACTCCGTGCCCTGGTCGTCGAGACAGTCGACCGACGCGCCCGATGCGTACTCGACGACATCGGCGGCCGTGCCGCCGGCCCGGCGCACGCGGGCCACGGCGGCGTGCACATCGTCGACCACGAACCACAGGCGCGGCGCCGCCTCGCCCGCGCCACTGATGCCCATCGGCGGCTGCACGTCTTCGACATGGAGGCCGGTGGCATCGTCGTTCTCGGCGAGACCCCAGCCGAACAGCGTGCTGTAGAACCGCCTGGCGCGGGTCAGGTCGCGCGTCGGCAGGGTGAGGTAGTAGAGCCAGCTCGGGGTCATGGGTTCTCCAATCGTGTCGTGGCCGGGCCCCCCCGCGGCGCGACCGGGCCGCCCCCCCGAGGGGGGAAAGGCGCGGGGGGGCCC
>JANPGL010000303.1:0-17364 GCA_031423915.1 Actinomycetes bacterium
GAACCACCGTGGGAGCGAGGCCCAGCGACGGCTCGTCGAGCATGAGCAGCTTCGGGCTCGACATGAGCGCCAGCCCGAGGCTGACCATGCGCTGCTGGCCGCCGGACATGGTGCCCGCCAGCTGGGCGCTGCGCTCCTCGAGGATGGGGAACAGCTCGTACACGAGCTTCATCCGTTCGGTCCGCTTGCCGGGGTCGGGCTCGTTGGCGCCGCCCAGCAGCAGGTTGTCGAGGACGCTGAGGTCCTGGAAGACGAAGCGCTCCGACGGGATGAGGGCCATGCCGTTGCGCACGTTGGTGCGCGTGCCGTTGCCGGTGGTGTCCTGGCCGTTGTAGATGATCTTGCCGCCGAGCGGCGGCGTGACCCCGTGCACGGTCTTGATCGTGGTGCTCTTGCCGCTGCCGATGTGGACCAGCACGCCGACGATCTCGCCGCGCCCGACGCGCATCGAGACGTCGAACACGACCTGCTTGCGGCCGTAGCCCGCGTTCAGGCCTTCGATGGAGAGGACATCGTCAAGTGCCAAAGTACGCCTCCGCCAGCCGCTCCGAGCCGGTCAGCTCGTCGATCGTCCCCTGGGCCGTGATCCGGCCCAGTTCCATGAAGTAGGTGTGGTCGGCCAAGCGGCCCACCACGTGCAGGTTGTGCTCCACGATGCACACGGTTCGGCCCTGCTCGCGCACGGCTTCGATGAGATCGAGCATGGTGTCGACCCACTTGGTGTCGATGCCCGACGCCGGCTCGTCGAGCAGCAGCACGTCGGCCTCGGTGGCCAGCACCCGGGCGAGCGACAGCAGCTTCGACTGTCCGTACGACAGCGCACCGGCCGGCGACTCGGCGAAGTCGGCCATGCCGACGAAGCGCAGCCAGCCCATGGCCTTCTCGCGGGTCTCGTCCTCGCCCTTGCGAGCGCGGGACCCCCCGGCGAACAGCGGCACCATGTGCTCGCCCGGTTGCTCCTGAACCGCCATCATCACGTTCTGCAGGCACGAAACCCGTTGGATCAGCCGCACGTCCTGGAACGAGCGCACCAGCCCGAGCCGGGCGACCGCGTCGGGCGTGCGACCGACGAGCTCGGTGCCGTTCAGCACCACCGACCCCTGGTCGGGGGCGATGAAGCCGGTGAGGAGGTTGAACACCGTCGTCTTGCCGGCGCCGTTCGGCCCGACGAGCGCGGTGATCGTGCCTTTGCGCAGGTCGATGTCGAGATCCTCGGCCGCCACGATGCCGCCGAACGACTTCGAGATGCCCCGCGCCCGCAACACCACCTCGGCGTCCTGCCAGCGCGCTTCGCGCATGCCCTGCTCGCGGTGGTCGGGTTCGTGATCGCCCTCGCGGATCTTGACGTCGAGGTCGGGCACCCACGTCTCGGCGTTCATCTCGATGCGGGCCGTCTGCTGCTTGCCGTGCCGCAGGCGGCGCCACACCGAGAAGCCCTCGGGGAACAGGCCCTGCGGGCGGAGGCGCATCAGCACGGTGAGCGCCACGCCGTAGACGATGAGCTGGATCACGAATGCCTTGTCGGCCTCCAGCTTGAGCACCCGCTGCAGGAAGGGGTCGAGCAGCACGATGATGATGGCGCCGAACACGGAGCCGGACAGGTTGGCCATGCCGCCGAAGATGACCACGGCGAAGATGGTCAGTGAGAAGTTGAAGCCGTACACGCCGGGCGTGGCCAACCCGAGCAGACCCGAGTAGAGCGCACCGCCGAAGCCGGCCATGGCCGAGGTCATCGCGAACACGGTGACCTTGTAGGCGAACACGTTCTTGCCGAGCGCCTGGGTGGCCAACGGGTCCTCGCGGATGCCCTTCAGGACACGGCCGTACGGCGACTCACCGACCCGCCAGCAGATCAGGTAGACGATGACGAGCCCGACGCCGGTCGGCAGGAGCCAGTCGATCTTGTGCTCCAGATGGAAGCCGAACAGCGAGTTGCCCGAAATCTTGATGAGGCCGTACGTGCCACCCAACTGGGGGAACGCCACGAAGATGCCGAGGATCACCGACGACACCGCCAACGTGAGCAAGATCAGGTACTCGACGGACAACTTCAAGGCCGGGAGTGCCACGATCAGACCGGCCACGAACGCCAACGCGATGCCGACGAATATGGCGGGGAGGTAGCTCCATCCCTGCTCCTGCACCAGGTAACCCATGCCGTAGCCGCCGATGGCGGCGAACGACGCGTGGGCCACCGACACCTGACCGGCGTAGCCGAGCAGCAGGTTCAGCGACACGGCCAGGATGGCGAACACCAGGATCTGCGCTGCGTAGTTGTACCAGATCTCCATGTCGGCAACCCCTCAGGATCCGGCCGTCGGAGCGGCGGGTTTGGTCGGCGCGGGGCGCAGGAACGGGAGCAGGTCGGCGAGCTTGCGACCCCGAAGGGACAACGACACCAGGTAGCCGACGAGGATGACGAAGACGGCGGTCTGCGTCCAGCGAACGGAGAGCCAGATCGACGCCCACTGCTCGATGAGCGCCACGGCGATGCCGGTGAAGAACACCCGCAGCGGCGACCGCGCCGTGCCGGCGAGGAACGCCACCACGAAGGCGAAGATCACGGGCCGCTGCCCCATGTTGGGCTCCACCGTGAACTGGAGGCCGTACCAGAACGCCGACACCCCGCACAGGAACGTGCCGATGGCGAAGCACACCAGGTAGATGTGGTTGGCGTTGATGCCGATGATGGTGGCCAGATCGGGATTGACCCGGGTGGCCTTGATGGCCCGGCCGAGACCCGTGAAGCGCAGGAGCCCGGTGAGGATCAGCACCAGCGCCAGCGCGCACACCGTCTGCCACACGTCGAAGTTCTCGAAGCGGGTGCTGCCGATGCTCCAGGCCTTCTTGTCGGGACCGTAGAAGGCCTGCGTGGCCTGCCCCCAGAAGAGGGCGATCATGTTCTGACCGGCGATGCCGATGCCCAATGCGGCCACGAACACGGCCAGCAAGGCGGTGGCACCAGCCCGTTTCGCCAGGGGCCGGTAGATGAACCGCTCGATCAGGACGCCGACGGCGGCCGTCAGCAGGATGCCGAGGAACGAAGCGATCCAGAACGGCAGCTTCGGGCCGCGGAAACGGAGGGTGAAGGCCAGATACGCAGCCAGCGTGTACGTGAAGCTGTAGGCGAAGTGGAAGCGCCCGGTCACGCCGAGGATCAGCGCGAAGCCGACCCCCAGCAGTCCGTACGCTGCGCCACGGAAGATCCCGTTGGCGGTCAGCTGGGCAACCGTCGTCGCGTCGAAGCGAGCGAACATCAGTGAACGTCTCCCCAAAGAGTCGCGGTGCGGAGAGGGCCGGTCGGCCCTCTCCGCACACCGGAAAAACCGTGCGTCAGGCCTTCTTGTAGCCCTCGGCGTCGATGCCGAAGAACGCCTTCGGCGTGACCTTGCCACCCTTGTACTCGAACACGCCCATCGGCCGCTTCTTCACGGAGTGGGTCACCTCGTCGAGCGTCGATGTGCCCACCGTGGTGGCGTCCCCGCCGTACACGCTGACCACCGTCAGGTTCTCGCGCAGCGCCTTGTCGAGGACGTCGCCGTCCATGATGTTGCCGCCCTTGGCGTTGGCCCGGCGGATGACCTCCCACATCACGAGCGTGTTCTCGTAGAAGTTGGCGGCGTAGAAGTCGGGCAGCTCGCCGTAGGCGGCCTTGAACTCCGAGACGAACAGCTTGGCCAGCGGGCTCACCGGCGCCGAGGCGTCGAAGTAGTCGTAGGCGAACGTCCAGCCGTCCTTGTCGTACGTGCCCTTCGAGGCGTTCACGCCGTCGGGCGTGAACTCGAAGCCGACGACCTTGGCCTTCAGTCCGGCGGTGGCCGCCTGGTTGGCGAACGAACCGGGGTCCTGGCCGTAGACGCTGACGATGAGCAGATCGGGCTCGTTGGCCTTGATCTTGGGCAGCACGGCCGAGAAGTCCTGCCCGCCGACGGGCACGAGCTCGTAGAGCCCGTTGTGGGTCATGCCGGCGGCGGCGATCTTGGCCAGAACGTCGACCTTGATGATGCCGTTGTTGGGCTCGCCGATGTCCCAGCCCACGAGGCCGACCTTGGTCTTGCCGGGGTTGTTCTCGAGCCACCACTTGAACAGGCCCGGCATCGGATCGTTCGGGGTGATGCCGCGGGTACCCCAGAAGTACGGCTGCTTCTGGCCGAAGATGCTGGTGCCGCCGCCGCCGTCGAGCGTGAACACCTTGTTCTTGGCGGTGTCCTCGAGCATGGCGCCGAGATCGTCGACGTAGGAGGCCAGCTTGGCCGGGATCTTCTTGGCGACGATCTCGGTGATGGCCTGCTTGCCGGCCGGGGCGTCGCCCGACTTGTGGTCCCAGTAGGTGACCTTGATGTTCGGTCCACCGGCGGCCGCGATGTGCTTCACCGCCAGGTCGATGCCGCGCGACATCGTCTTGCCGTAGAAGGAGCCCGGCCCGGTGAGGGCCAGCACGGCACCCATCGGGAACTCGACGCCCTTGCCGGCGGTCTTGGCGTCGATCTTCAGCATTGCCGCCAGCTGGGCGCCTGGATCGCCGGCCGGCGCCGCGGCCCCGGCCGCAGTGGTGCCGCTGCCGCCCTTGACCGTGGTGGCGCTGCTGCCCTTGCTGCTGCTGCCGCAGGCCGCCAGGAAGGCGGGCCCGAGGGCTGCCGCCGTGCCGAACAGACCAGCGTTGCGCAGGAAGTCACGGCGGCTCCCGCCGCGACGCGACTCGTTCTCGTTGTGCTCGCTCACTCTTCTCCCCCTGTGGATGTGAAGGCAGAGGGCGACGACGACGAGCGTGAGAAAGGCCTGGCTGCTCTCGACACCGGTTGCCCCCAACCGGGACCCGAAAGTTGACATGTCCGTCAACTTCAGGCCCCTTCCTATCGCAGCGACGCGCTACGCCGCAAGACCGTCGACTCGTCAGCGGCGCGAACGCGGCGTTTGCGCCCGCGGGGGCGCAGCGAGAACGGGTGTGATGCCCAGGGCTCCGCAGTAGAGCAGCGTGAGCTGCTCGACGGCGGCGCGCTCCTCGAACGGCTCGCCGAGCACGAACCACACGTAGGCCGAGCGGTCGACCATCGAACCGAGGGCGCTGGCGGCGTAGTACGGGTCGACGTCGGCGCTCACGATGCCATCGGCCTTCCAGCGGGCGATGGCCGCCTCGCTGCGCGACACCCAGTACCGGCGGGCGTCACGCCGCGTCTCGGCCAGCCGCGGGCTGAACGTGGCGACCTGCTCGATGACGGCCATGATGGTGGCGCACTCCCGGTACGCGCGGAGGTAGCCCGCGTTGGCGCGGGCGATGCGGGACGCCGGGTCGTCACCGCGCCACGGCTCCGCCGCCGAGATGGTTCGTTGCTGGTCGCGCACCTCGGCCACCACCTCGCCGAACACCTCCTCTTTCGAGGTGAAGTACGTGTAGAACATGCCGTAGGCCACCTTGGCCCGGCGGGCGATGTCCTGGATGTTCGTGTCGAGGTAGCCGTTTCGCTCGAACTCCGAGCGCGCCGCCTTCACCAGCTTCGACCGGGTGCGCTGGCCCCGAGCCGTGACGGGCAGGGTCGGCCCGATGGCCGGCGCCTCGCTCGGCGTGCTCATCTCCTCGGCTCCTCGCTCGCTCTCGTCCGCCGCTCACCGCAGTGTAGGAGCGAGCGACTGTCGGACGCGGGGACGGGACGAGGCTCCGGCTCTCCGGGCCTCGTCCCGTCGCTGCGCCTCAGGTGTTCAGGAACTCCAGCTTTGCACCGGCGCAGCGCCACGGCATCGTGAGCAACTTCCCGGTGCCCGACACGGTGATGTACGCCGTGCGCAGGTCGGGGCCGCCGAAGCAGATGTTCGTGGTGAGGATGTCGCCGGTCGAGATGAACTCCACCAGCTCGCCCTTGGGCGAGATCACCGAGATGCCGCCGTTCACGAGGGTGGCCACGCAGACGTTGCCGTCCCCGTCGACCGCCAGCGAGTCGAGCAGCTGGAGCCCGGGGAAGCCGTAGAGGCACGCCGAGGTGTCGACGAGGCTCGACTCCTCGAGCACACCCGGCGCCGAGATCTTGCGCTGCATCACGCGCCCGGTCATCGTCTCCGCCCAGTAGAGGGTCTTTCCGTCGGGCGACAGGCCGATGCCGTTCGGGTGCTCCACCGGCCACACCAGCTCGGTGATCGACGAGCCGTCGTTCTTCGCGTAGTAGATCCCCGTGAGGTGCGAGATGCGCCCTTCGGTCATGCCGTGGTCGGTGAAGTAGAACCCGCCGTGGGCGTCGAAGACGAGGTCGTTCGGCGCCCGCAGCGGGTTGCCGTTGCACGCCGTGTACACGTCGGTGACCGCCCCGGTGGTCAGGTTCACGCGCTGGATGCGCCCGCCGATGTACTTCTCGGGCGTGGTCGGGCCGGGGAACGTCAACCCGTCCATGTCGACCTCGGTGAAGCGCGCCCCGTTGTTGCAGATCCACACCTCGCCGTCGGGCCCCATGGCCGCACCGTTCGGACCGCCGGGGATGGTGGCGATCGTCTCCTTGCGCCCGTCGGGGTGGACGCGCGTGAGCCGCGGCCCGAACATCTCCACCAGGATCACCGTGCCGTCGGGCATGGCGATCGGACCCTCCGGGAACTTCAGCCCGCTCGTGACTTCGACCAGCTCTGCCATGTGCTCTCCCTGTGAATCGTCGATCGTGGGTCCGGACCGTGGGCCCGGGGTGTCAGCCGTTGACGCTGGCGACGCCCTTGGGCGCCTGCTGCGACATGAAGCCGAACATGTAGCCGGCCACGCGGCGCATCTGGATCTCCTCGGCGCCCTCGGTGATCCGGTAGCGGCGGTGGTGCCGGTAGATGTGCTCGAACGGCTTGTGCCGGCTGTAGCCCATGCCACCGTGCACCTGCATGGCCCGGTCGGCCGACTCACAGCACAGGCGGTTGGACCAGTAGTTGCACATCGAGACCTGGTCCGACACCGAGAAGGCGCCGTACTTGTCCATCTGCCACGCCGTCTTCTGGATGAGGGCGCGCAGCATGGCGCACTGGGTCTGCAGCTCGACCAGCGGGAACTGGATGGCCTGGTTCGAGGCGAGCGCCTTGCCGAACGGCTTGCGCTCCTTGGCGTACTTCACGCTCTCGTTGATGCAGAACTGGGCGGCGCCGAGCGACGAGGCCGCCTGACGGATCCGGTTCTCGTTGAAGAAGTGCTGGACGACCTGCAGGCCCTTGCCCTCGCCGCCGAAGATGGCCGTGTGGGGCACGCGGATGTCCTTGAACGACACGTGGGCATGATCGGTGGGCATGTTGAACGTCCACAGGAACTGCTCGATCTTGAAGCCGGGCGAGCTCGTCGGCGTGAGGAACGCCGTGATGCCGTCGCCGTCGCCGGCCTTGCCCGAGGTGCGGGCCATGATCATGTCGTACTGGGCCTTGTGGATGCCCGTGTTCCACGTCTTCTCGCCGTTGATGACCCACTCGTCACCGTCGCGCTCGGCGTGGGTCTCCATCCACGTGGCGTCGGAGCCGTGGTTTGGTTCGGTGATGCCGAAGGCGAAGCCCCTGGTGCCCTCGAGGAGGCCGTCGAGCCACTCGGCCTTCTGCTCCTCGGTGCCGTAGGCGATCATGAGCAGCAGGCCGACGTTGTTGCCGACGATCGAGTGCTCGTTCTGCAGGTCGTTGTGCAGGCCCAGGCCCTTGGTGGCCAGGTGCTCGCGGATGATGGCCATGCCCAGGTTCGAGCCGCCCATGCCGCCGTACTCCTTGGCCAGCGGGTACCGGTAGAAGCCGGCGGCGTCGGCCATCCGCTTCACCGTGAACAGCAGCTGCTCCCACTCCTCGTTGGGCAACCCGCCGCGGTCCCAGTCGGTCCGGGCGTCCTCGCGACGATGGTCGAAGAAGCGGATGTTGTCGTTCGAGTTCTCGAGCGGCTTGATCTCGGACTCGATGAAGTCGTCGAGCTGGGTGAGCAGCTGTGCGATGTCTTCGGGGATGTCGAAGTCCACGTGGGCTCCTTGTGGTGTCGGCGGTCGATGGGTGGGGATCGGTCAGCGGAAGTTCGGCTGGCGCTTCTCGAGGAAGGCGCGCACGGCCTCGTGGTGCTCGGGAGTGCGGTAGGCGCGGCCCAACGCTTCGCCTTCGCGGCGCTGGACGAGATCGAGGTCGGTCTCCGACGCGTTCTGGGTGAGCAGCACCTTGATCATCCGGAGCTGCGGCGCCGGGTTGGCGCCGAGCTCGGTGGCCAGTGCGATGGCGCTCGCCATGAGCTGGTCGGGGGCGACGACGCGATCGACGAGGCCGAGCTTCACGGCCTCCTCGGCGACGAGGGTGGCGCCCGACAGCGCCAGGTACGAGGCGTTGCCGAAACCGCAGCGGGTGACCAGGAAGTGCGACGAGGCCAGCTCGGGCACGAGACCCATCTTCACGAAGCGGGCCGACAACTTGGCGCCCTCGGCGGCCACGAGCTGATCGAACGGGAGGACCATCGTGAGACCGACGCCGATGCAGGCCCCGTTGATGGCCGCGACGAGCGGCTTCGACGAGCGGCAGAGGTCGATCCAGCTGCCGGCCTGACCCTCGGCCTCGGCCGGAGGGGCCGGGGCCTCGGACGGCGCCTCGTCGAGGTTCTTGGCGAACTGGCCGCCGATGTCCGCGCCGGCGCAGAACCCGCGCCCCGCGCCGGTGACCACGATGGCGCCGACGCTGCGGTCGTCGTTGGCCAGGCGGATGGCGTGGGACAGCTCGCCGATCATCTTGGGGGTCCATGCATTGAGCCGCTCGGGGCGGTTCAACGTGAGTATCAGCACGTCGTCGCGCTGCTCGGTGAGGATCTGCTCGTAGGCCATGGTGTCTCCCCCGGGCGCCGAGGACGCCGCGCTCACCCCCCGGCTGCCCCATACCGGCCGGGGGTGCTACGAGCACGACCCTAAGAACGAGCTGACACAGGTGTCAACTTGCCTACCCGAGCGGCACCCTCGGCCAGAACCCGAAGGCCTCCACCTTCACCTGGGCGTTGCCGGGCTTCTGTGAGAAGAGGCACGCCTGGCCGGCGGCGTCGGTCTGGGCGAACGAGATGTTGGCCGACGTCGGGAACGACGTGCCGGGGCCGAACTGCGCCACGTTCACGCTCGAGGTGCCGACGGCGCCCGATCCGCACGGGCGCACGCTGAGGAAGCCGTTGTCGGTGCCGCCCGACGTCGTGACCTTCAGGAATGCGGCGTCCACGTCGGCGCCACCGAACATGGCCGTGGCCGAGATCGCCATCGACGTCTCGCCGGCGGCGAGCTTCTGGTCGAGGAGGATCGTGCCGGCCGGGAAGAGCTGGAAGCGGGTGGTGGCTCCGAACTCACCGAACAGATCGACGATCAGGCTGACGCCGGTGGTCGACAGCACGCACAGGGTCTTGCGGGCGTTCACCTTGGCGATGACGAGCGATGGCGTGGCGTCGACCGCCTTCTCCAGCTTGATCGACTGGGCGGTCGAGGTGCCGGCGTCGCAGTCGTACACGCTGAGCGTGCCGTCGGCGTCGGGCGTCTCGCCGGTCACGTTGATGGCCACGTACTTCGACGTCGACGACAAGACGCCGCCGTTGCGTTCGAGCGCCAGCTCGGCCGGCTGGTTGGCCACCAGACGGGGACCCGTGAACAGGTCGTTGAACTGGGGCCGGGTCTCCACCACGCGCTTGGGGGCCAACGGCACGTACGTAGCGCCGGTCGGGAAGTAGCCGATGAGGTCGGCGAAGATCTCCATGCTCGTCAGCGACACGATGCAGATCTCACCGGTCGCCTGGTCGAGCCCGGTGATCACGAGGTTGGCCCGGGCGTCGGCGTCGACGCCGAGCGGTGCGCGGGGATCGGGCTTCACCAGGTTCACGTTCGAGGTGGCGGGCTGCGGCGTGGAGCAGTCCCACACCCGGATCCAGCCGCTGTCGCGCACGTCGACACCGGCCACGTTGATGGCGGCGGCGACGCCCGTGGACGGGATCGGCACGCCGCACAGGTCCTTGCCCGGCGACACGAACTTGTCGGCCACCTTCACGCGGATGACGTTGCCGACGCCGCCGGGCGGCTTGACGCCGGCCGTGTAGCCGACCGGCTGGATGTTGCGGCCCTGCGAGCGCTCCGGGTTCCGGGTCTCGAGCACGCGGGTCGGCTTCAGCGGCACGTAGTCGATCGAGCAGGGCGCCTGGGTCGACAGCACGGTGGCGGTGATCGTGCGGCAGTCGGTCGGCGACACGTCGGCGGCCGCGGGGGACTTCACGGCGCCGGCCGCGGGGCTCGACGCCGACGTCGACACCTTGGGCGAGCTCCCGCCTGGGTCGCTCGACGGCGGCGCACTCGACTTGGGCACGCTCGACTTCGGGACGCTCGAGTTCGGCGGGGGCGACGACGGCGGGTGCGTCGTCGACGGCGTCGTGGTGGAGGTCGACGTTGTCGACGTGGTCGAGGTCGACGTCGTCGTGGTGGTGCCACACGTCGCGCCCGCCACCTCGGCGGTCACCGTGCAGCTGCCTGCCGTCGCAGGAGCCACGATGGCCGTGACCGTCACCGTGGCCTTCACCGCGTCCGCGGTGGCGCCGGCCGCCACGACCGCCGTGCAGTTCCCCGTGACGCGGATCGTGGTGGGGAGAGCGACGTCGCCCGAGCGGGCTTCGACGTCGAACGTGGCACCCGGCTTCTGCCCGGTCGTCGGCGGGGCCTTCACCCAGGTCGGGCCGCCGCTCGCTGCGCTGGCCGGGGACGCCGGCTCCATCGCCTGGAGCACGCCGAGGCCGGCGAAGGCCGCCGACAGGGTCACGATGGAAAGGCCAAAGGCGCGTAGACGCCGCATAGAAGATTCCCCCGCATTCGATCCCGGCGCGTCCCCGACTCGCCGGCTGACAGTTAAATGCACTCTGGGGGAGGGCCCACTTTGATGCAAGCAGTTCGAACATCACGCCCGGATTTAGCATCACGGGAATCATGGCTTAGCAAATGCCATGAATCTCAGGTTGAGCCTGCGGATGCGTTGCGTGACCCGGCCACAGCGCTCGGTGGCTATGTTTTACCAGTTCACGACAGTCTCGACCACGGATCGAGGGGTCGGCGACACCCTCGATGCCAACTTCAACGTTGCATGGCGGACGGGCGACAACCCACCGAACGGTACGCGACAGCGAAGAACGAGCCCGTCCCACCAACCATCATTATTGGATGAACCTACGACGCGCCGTCGAGGAAGCTGGCGAAACCGGCAGGCTCATACGGGCCGATCACCACCTGCTCCAGCACGCCGATCCCCGTCCGACCGCGGTCATCGGTGGCACGCACCAACTGCTGCACATGGATGTTCTCCCGGTCGAGCAGGTCGATCTCGGTGGGGTCGAACGACTCGGTGCCCGTGGCGAGCTCGCCCTTCCACATCCCCTGGCCCCACGTCGAGTGGCCGTACCCGAGGCCCTTCATCTGGAAGCGGAGCACCGGCTCGAGCGTGATGGTGCGGACCTTGCCGTACACGTCGACGAGGTCGATCTCGGCGTGCGACGCCAGGCGCGTGCCCGGGTGGTAGCGCACGCGGTGCACGGCCGTGGCCATGCGCGTGTCGGTGCCCTCGAGCGCCGTGGGGATGTCGGCCTCCGAGGCGAACAGCGGCGCCTCGATCCCCTCGCGCACGAGCGCCTCGCCCCGGGGTCCGTCGAAGAAGATGGCGTGCGACACGTGGTCGTCCCAGTGCAGGGGCGCCCACAGGAAGAAGAAGCTCGGCAGCGCCGTCATGGCCGCGCCACCCGTCTCGGGCTCGCCGACGCGACGCACGCCCCACGACCGGTCTTTCGTGCCGAGGAACGTGTCCTCGTCGACGCGGAACTCGCCGTCGGGGTGCTTCACCCAGCCCGACCACCGGCCGAACTGGTCGAAGCGCGTGGCGTCCATCATGCGCCGGGCGCCGGCGCGCAGGGTCTGGCGCGCCTCCTCGATGGGGGCCGTGCGGGCCGAGAACGTCAGGTCGCAGGCCATGCCGGTCTCGTTGTCGTCGAGCACCACGCGCGTGCGGCGCATCGGCTCGACGATCTCGATCCGGAACGGGCCGACGAGCGTGTCGGTGCGCTCCAGCGGGGCGCGGCGCGACCCGAACCAGGCGTGCTGCCGGCCGTTCGCCTCGACCACGCTGAACGCACCGTCGAGGATGCCGCGGTGCGGGTAGACGGCCATGCCCACGCCGAAGTACCGGGACCCGTCGCGCGAGTACCCGTTGAACCAGTAGCGGTCGTAGACGTTGCGGTCCGACGTGGCCGGATGGGCGATCGGCTCGGGGGTCTGGTGGATCGGGTAGTCGTCGAGCTTGTTCAGCACGACGTCACCGGATGATCGAGCGCGGGGTGGGGATCAGGCGGGTGACGTTGATGGTCTCCCGGATCAGCACGCCGGCGAACTTCGGTGCGATCTCGTTCTTCCAGTGGTCGCTCTCGTAGACGGCGGCGTACTGCGCGACGCGCTGCGCCTCGTCGTCGAAGCGGCGGATCCACACGTAGGCGTTCGGGTCCTCCTCGGCCACGAACGAGCCGACGATGACCATGCCCTTGGAGCACTGGAACGGGATCACGTCGTTCTCCATCACCTCGACCAGCCGGTCGCGCGTGCCGGGCTGGGTCTGGTACTGGCGCAGTTCGATGAGCATGGGCTCCCCCTCGTCCGTGGTGGGGCCACCGTAGGCCGCGCGTCAGCGGCCGGTGAAGACGGCGTCGCGCTTCTCGACGAACGCGGCGGCCGCCTCGCGGTGGTCGGCCGAGCTCATCGTGGTCATCATCGCCGGGGCCTCGGCGTCGAGACACGAGGCCAGGTCGGCGCCCGCCGCGGCGCGGTCGATGTTCTCCTTGATGTAGCGGTGCGCCAACGTCGGGCCCGACGCTACGCGGCGGGCCAGCGCCATCCAGTCGTCCGCGAACGACGCCGCCGGCATCACCATGTTGACGACACCGAGCCGCTCGGCCTCGGCCGCCGTGAGCCGGTCCGACAGCAGGTAGAGCTGCTTGGCCCGCGACGCCCCGACGAGCTGGGTGAGGAACCAGCTCCCGCCGAAGTCGCCGCTCGCCCCGATCTTCGAGAACGCCGTCGTGATCACCGCGCTGTCGGCGGCCACGCGCAGGTCGCACGACAGCGCTATCGACAGCCCGGCACCCGCCGCCGCACCCGGGATGGCGGCGATCGTCACCTTCGGCAACCGGTGGATCGCCAGGCTCACCTCGCGCTGGCGCAGGCGCAGGTCGTCGACGGCCGCTTCGCGCGACCGGGGTGCGGCCGACGCACCCCCGGCGTTGCGGGCGGCGAAGCCCTTCACGTCGCCCCCGGCGCAGAACGCCCCACCTTCACCGGTGACCACGAGGCAGCCGATGTCGTCGCGCTCGGCGATGACCGGCAGCGCGGCCGCGAACCCGCCGTACATGGGCTGGCTCAGCGCGTTGCGCGCCGAAGGGCGGTTGAAGCTGAGGACGGCGACACCGTCGGTCACCCAGCCCAGCAGGTCGTCGGTCCCGGTGTGCAACGGCTCGCGTTCGCTCATGGGCGCACCTTACGCGCCACGCCGGGCGGGCCGAACCAGACTGGGGCCATGCAGACACGGCACGGGTTGGCGGCGGTGCTCCTCGTCGGATCGATGGTGCCGGTAGTCAGCCGCTCTGCCGCCGGCGCCACGACGGCGCCCGAAGCGCGCGTCACCATGGCGTTCTCGGGCGACGTGCTCGTGCACCGACCGATCATCGCCCAGGCGCTCGCCAACGGCGGCGGCCGCACCTACGACTTCGCGCCGATGTTCGACGGCATCCGCCCGCTCGTGTCGTCGGTCGACCTCGGCGTGTGCCACCTCGAGACGCCGATCGCCCCGCCCGGCGAGCCGCTGTCGTACCACCCGATCTACGGCGTGCCGCGCGAGGTCGTCGACGGCATCAAGTCGGCCGGCTACGACCGCTGCTCCACGGCGTCGAACCATTCGGCCGACCGGGGCACCGCCGGCGTCGACGCCACAGTCACCGCGCTCGAGCAGGCGGGCCTGGGCAGCTCGGGCATGGCCCGCAGCCCGGCGGAGGCCGAGCCGCAGCTGTTCACCGTGAACGGCGTGCGGATGTCGCACCTGGCGTACACCTGGGGGCTCAACGGGTTGTCCTTCCCGACCGGGCAGGAGTGGCGCGTGCGCCTGCTCGACGCCGACCGGATCATCGCCGATGCCCGGCTCGCCAAGTCGCGTGGCGCGCAGTACGTGGTGGTGAGCCTCCACTGGGGCAACGAGACCGACTGGCGCATCACCGCCGCCCAGCGCGCCCTGGCCGAGGTGCTGACCGCCAGCGGCGCCATCGACCTGATCGTCGGCCACCACGTCCACGTGCTGCAGCCCATCGAGCAGATCAACGGGGTGTGGGTGGTGTACGGGCTGAGCAACATCCTGTCGAACCTCCCCGGCGGCGACGAGCGCTTCCCGCCTTCGGCGCAGGACGGCGCCGTCGTCACCGTGTCGGCGACGCTCCGGGCCGACGGCACACTCGTGACGAGCCGTCCCGTGGTGCACCCCACGTGGGTCGACCACGCCCGCTACCTCGTCCGTTCGGTGCTCGACGACCTGGCCGACCCGGCCACGCCCGCCGGCCTGCGCGCCGCGCTCACCGAGTCGCTCGCCCGCACCCGCGCCGTGGTCGGCCCGTACGTGCCCGACGGCCCGATCCCACCCCGGTGCGCCGACGGCGCACCCGTGGCGCCGCCCGAGACCGGTGCGACGCTCGACGCCTCACCGGCTCGCCTCGTGCCGCTCCCGCCGGCGCGGATCTTCGACTCGCGCGCCGCGGGCGACGACGGCTACGTGTGCCCTGGTGCCACCGTCACGGTGCCGGTGGCCGGTCACGGCGGTGTCCCGGCCCGCGGCGCCACGGCGGCCGTGCTCAACGTGACCGCCATCGCCGCGGGGCGACCGGGCTTCGTGACGGTGTGGCCCGCCGGACGAGCGCGACCGACCTCCTCGAGCCTGAACCTGACCCGCGTCGGTCAGGTCCGCGCCAACGCCGTGATCGTGCCGCTGGGCGCCGACGGCGCCGTGCACGTGTACAGCCAGTCCGGGATCCATCTGGCGGTCGACGTCACCGGATGGTTCATCCCCTCGGGTCCCACGGCCGAGGGCCGCGTGGTGGCCGTCGACCCGTCGCGCCTCCTCGACACGCGCACCGGTGTCGGCACACCGCTGGCCGGTCGGACCTCGATCGACGTTCCCGTCGCGGGGCGCGGCGGCGTGCCCGCCACCGGCGTCGCCGCGGTCGTCGTGAACCTCACCGCCACCGACTCCACGGCGGAGGGCTTCGTGACCGCCTGGCCCGCCGGCGGGCCCCGACCCGACACATCGGCGGTGAACGTGGCCGGCCCCGCCGAGGTGGCGGCGAACCTGGCGGTCGTACCGCTCGGCGCGGGAGGCGCCGTGTCCCTCTACGCCAACGTCACGATGCATCTCGTGGCCGATGTGGTCGGCTACGTCACCGACGCCGCGGCGCCCGTGAGCGGGTCGGGTCGGTTCGTGCCTCTGAGCCCGACGCGGCTGTTCGACACCCGGGAGGCCGCACCGCTACCGGGGCGCCTCACGGCCGGCGGCGAGGTCCGGCTCGTCCACACCGGACGCGCCGGGCTCCCCTCGGCGGGCGCCGGCGCGGTCGTGCTCAACGTCACCGCGGTGGATGCGACGGCCGCCGGCTACCTGACCGTCCACCCTGGTGGCACCGCGCGCCCGCTCGCCTCCACGCTCAACGTCGTCGCCGGCGACACCCGGCCGAACGCCACGGTGATGCGACTGGGGGACGACGGCTCCGTCGCCTACGTCAGCCAGGTCGGCGCGCACCTCGTCGTCGACGTGACGGGCTGGCTCACCGCCTGAACCCGGATCAGCTCCGCAGCCCTGCCTGGCGACGCAGGCCGGCGGCGTCGAGCACGTCGATCTGCGCCCGGCCGATCGCCAGGACGCCGTCGACCTGGGCGGTGCGCAGCACCCGGTTCGCGGTGGACCGCGTCACCCCGGCCATCGACGCGATCTCGGCCTGGGTGAGGGGGATGGCGTCGCCGCGCTCGGCGCAGAACATGGCGTGCATGCGCAGCACGCACCGCATCACCCGTAGCTCGGCCGGCAGGTGGAGCGCGTCGAGCAGCTGGCGCGACGTGAACTGGAGGCGGGCCGACACCACCATCAACAGGAAGCGGTCCACCCCGGGATGCTCGACGCGCAGCCGTTCGAATGCCACCCGGTCGAGTGCCAGGGTCTCGACCCGCTCCAGCGCCGTCACCGTGGCCG
This sequence comes from Actinomycetes bacterium, assembly GCA_031423915.1. Taxonomy (GTDB): domain Bacteria; phylum Actinomycetota; class Acidimicrobiia; order Acidimicrobiales; family Ilumatobacteraceae; genus JANMAT01. Next base: position 16,228 of record JANPGL010000303.1, read on the forward strand.
TGCGCTCCCCCACGCCGTCGACCAACGCCTGCTCGCCGAACGTGTCGCCGGCCTGGAGCACGTCGATGATGGCCACCTCACCGACGGGGGTGGTCAGCCGGACGGCGACCCGCCCCTTGTCGACGAGGTGGAGCGCACCCGCGGGGTCACCCTCGTGGAAGATGGCCTCGCCGCGGTCGAAGCGTCGGCGCACGCAGCCGGCCCGCAGCGCCCGTTCGTCGATTCCCGCCGACTCGCCCAGCGAGCGCCAATCGGGTCGACCCGTCGCCACGCTCCCATCCAGGACCCCCACGCGCCGGACACTACCGTCCGGCCGCGAGAGTTCGGTCTCAGGAGGTGTGCACCACGAGCACGTCGACCGGCGCCTTGTGGGCCACCGCGCTGGGCACCGAGCCCAGCATCCCGCGCAGACCCTTCAGCCCGCGGTCGCCCACCACGATCAGGTCGGCGCCGAGCCGCGCCGCCGCCGACACCAGCGTGGCGGCGGCGTCGCCTGTGTCGACGTGACCGACGGCCTCGACGCCGTCGAGTCGCAGCCGGGCGACGACGGCTTCGACCTGGGCCTCGCGGACGAGGATCGGCTCGGATTGCCAGTCGGGCGCAACGGTGCCGGCGCCCGCGCTGGCGGCGAGGAGCGCACCCACCGGTTCCTTCCAGGCGCTCACCACGTGCAGCGTCCCGCCGACGGCCTTCGCCAGCTCGGCGGCCCGCTCGACGGCCAGATCGGCCGTCGGCGACGCATCGGTGCCCACCACGATCGTGCGGTACATGTCGAACCCCCGTGTCTTCGTCGCCGGGCCCCTCGCTCGGCGGACGAGAGCATCATGCGCCGGCACGGGCCCGCCGTCGTTGCGCGATCGCGCCGTCGCCGTGTGCGCGATCGCACACGCCACGCCGTCGGCGTCGCCTACCTCGTCTCCGGCGACAGTTCGGTGGCGATGCGCTGGCGCAGCACGTACTTCTGGATCTTGGTGGCCGACATCGGCCACTCGTCGACGAAGCGGACGTGGCGCGGCACTTTGAAGCTGGCGATGGCGCCTTTGCAGTGGTCGACCAGCTCATCGGCCGTGGCGGTGGCGCCGGGCTTCAGCTGCACGAAGGCGGCGGGCACCTCGCCGTACCTGGCGTCGGGCGCGC
>JANPGL010000304.1:0-9503 GCA_031423915.1 Actinomycetes bacterium
CCCATCCGTCGACGACGCGCGCGCAGCTCCTGGCAGTTGCCGAGGCGCTCGCGCTGCCGTCCACGACTCGCACGACCACGACGCAGGCCCCGCGACGTCGGGTCCCGCGGCGGGCTATCGCATCGTTGTCAGGGTCGGCTCGACGCTCGTGGAGCTGTCGTCGACCGGCAAACAGCGCCAGGTAGCCACCCTGCCCGATGTGCCCGGTGTCGACCCTGTCCTGGTCGCGTCGGGACACCGGCTGGTCGTCACCTACCTGGGCCACACCCTGCTCTACGACACCACCACCTGGCGCCACCCGTGGAGCTCGGCGAGTACCTGAACTTCGGTGTTGCACCCGACGGCGACGGGTACTGGGCGGCCGATCCGTTGACGTCACCACCAGCCGAAGGCATGTTTCGGTGGCGCCGCTACGGGTGGGACGCGGCCGCCACCGGGCCGATGACGCCGGCGCTCGAGTACCTGCTGCCCATCGGGGCCCTCGACGGCGGCATCGCCCTGTGGGAGAAGGGCACGCAACGCGTGGTCGTCTCAACCGGCGGGGGTATCGAGGAACTCGGCCCGGCCGTTCCTGCCGCGGCGCGTGGGCATCTCGTGGCGTTCGCCACCACGACCGACGAGGTCCGGGTGTTCGACGTGTCGACCGGGACGACCCGATCGATCGCCCTCGGCCCGGCGATGAAGGTCGACGCGTCGATGGGCGGGGCGCTCTCGGCCGACGGTCGCCGCCTGGCGTTGCTCGTCAACAGCGAACGCCCCGCCGACGCGGCGATCGTCCTTGTCGATCTCACCGACGACACCGCTCGCGTCGTGCTCACCGGCGCCCGCGTCCTCGACTGGAGCGCCGACAGCCGCACGGCGCTTTTCGCCCGGGGCGACACGGTGCTGGCGTTCGACGTGGCGAGCGGCACCGTCGCCGAGTTCCCGCTCCCGCCCGGGACATCGCCGGGGCTCGCTGTGCTGACACCGTGACCGGTTCTCCATGACGATCATCTCCGCCTGGATCTCGTCCTGCACACCCGGATCGAGGTCGAGAAGCTGGGGCGGAAGCGGACGAGCCGCTCAGGCACCGGCCCCCAGCTCCGTAGCGAGTTGCCGGGCACGCGCTTCGACCCGCCGACGGAACTCGGGATCGAGCTCGTCGAGGTTGTGCACCACGCCCGCACGCACCGCCTCGGCGCGCTGGGCCGGGGTCATCCGATCCATCTCCGCTGCCGTGATGATCCTGCGCTCGCCGCTCATGTCGACCATGGTACTGACCATCCTCTCGAGGTTCGGTGAGCATCCGACCCCGCCAAGGGCGCCCTGTGACCGGCCAGCCGTCAGGCCGGCGGGGCGAGCAGGTAGGCGGTGCGGGCACGCAGGCCGACCACCGAGCGGGCGGCCCGCCACAGCTTCGGGTAGCCACCGACGAGCGCGTCCTCCGGCTCGTCGATCGTGTAGCCGCCCACCAGGCCGTAGCGCACCGGCGCCACCTCGGGCTGGTAGGTGCCGAACAGGCGGTCCCACACGATGAGCACGGCGCCAAAGTTCTTGTCGAGGTACTCGCGGTTCGAGCCGTGGTGCACGCGGTGGGCCGACGGCGTCACGAACACGGCGTCGAGCCACGTGCGCCGGCGCCAGGCCTCGGTGTGCTGGAACTGGCCGACGATGGCGGCGAACACGTCGAGGGCCACGAACGCCGCCGGGTGGAAGCCGATGAGCGGGACCCACAGCCCGAGCCACGGCTTGTAGACCGCCTCCGTCCACGGCACGCGCACGGCCGTCCAGAACCCGATCTCCTCGGGTGAGTGGTGCACGAGGTGCGAGGCCCACAGCAGCCGGCAGCGGTGCTCGGCCCGGTGCACGCCGTAGTACAGCGCGTCGCGCACCAGGAAGACGCCGAGCCACACGAGGGGGTCGCCGAGGTCGAGGTCGAACAGCCGGAACCGCTCGTAGACGGCGAGCGACAGCGAGAGCATCACGACCTTCGACATCACGGTCTTGGCCACCAGGAACGACACGCCCGACACCACGGTCGTCACGTCGTCGCCCACGTCGACCGCCCGGCGGCGAACGACGAGCCGCCAGGCCCGCTCGCCGACGAGCGCGGCGACGAGGGTGACGGCGAAGACGAGCCCGGCGTGGGCGGCGTACCAGTGGAGGAGGGAGCGCATGGGGGCATCGTCCAGGAACGGCGCCCCGGGCGGAATCGGGCGAACCCCCCAGGCGGCCGTGGGGCGGCGCTGGGGATCTCGGTGCGGCCATGGACGCAGAGGTCCATGACGACACCGAGAACGAGGGTCTCGACGCGGTCGGGCGCCCGGGCGTGGCAACCTCTCCCCCGTGCGCCGCTCCATCGACGACCAGCCCTTCGACGAGGCCGACCTGCCCGAGGGCGCCGACGACGCGGCCCGGCTGAGCTGGGCCGTCGCCATCAGCGACGACTACGACGACGCCGAGCCCCGGGTGGTGCTCACGGTCGAGGAGGTCGGCCACGCCGGCGAGGGCCTGGTGTTCCACCTGGGCGCCGACCACGCCCGCCGCCTTCGGGGCGCCCTGCACGACGCCCTCCGGGAGATCGGCGAACCCCCGGGCCGGTGACAACCCACTAGCCGGTCCGGGCCGGACCCGCTAAAGTTGACCGGACTAGTCGGACTTTCACCGCCACCCGTTTGGAGGCCCTCCGTGGGCATCGCGCCGGTCATCCCCGCCGATCGAGACCTGACCGCCGAGCAGCACCGCGACATCGAGCGGTTCGAGACCGCCATCGGCCAGTACCTGGCTGGCGAGATCCCCGAGGACGTGTTCCGCGTGATGCGCCTCAACAACGGCATCTACGGCCAGCGCCAGGGCGGCACCAACCAGATGGTGCGCATCAAGCTGCCGGCCGGCACCATCACGCCGGACCAGTGGGACACCATGGCGCACATCGCCGAGACGTACTCGCGCGGCTGGGGCCACATCACCACGCGCCAGAACATCCAGGTCCACTACGTCGAGCTGACCAAGGTGCCCGAGGTGATGCGCCTGCTGGCCAAGGTCGGGCTCACGTCTCGCGAGGCCTGCGGCGACACCGTCCGCAACGTGATGGCCTGCCACCTGGCCGGCGCCTGCCCCCACGAGTTCCTCGACGTCACGCCGTGGGCCGAGGCCGCCTTCCAGCACTTCGTGCGCAACCCGCTCGGCCAGCGCCTGCCCCGCAAGTTCAAGATCAACTTCTCGGGCTGCTCCAGCGACTGTGGCCAGGCCATGTTCAACGACGTGGGCGTCATCGCCACGTCTCGCACGAACGACGACGGCTCGGTCGAGTCGGGCTTCCGCATCTACATCGCCGGCGGACTCGGAGCCACGCCGCACCCGGCCATGGCGCTCGAGGACTTCACGACGCGCGAAGACCTGCTGCCCACCATCGAAGCCGTGCTGCGCGTGTTCGACCAGACCGGCAACCGCGACAACAAGCTGCGGGCCCGCCTCAAGTGGGTCGTCGACCAGCTCGGCATCGACGAGGTGCGCCGCCGCGTGCTCAAGGTGCGCCACACCCTGCCGGCGTCCTCGTCGTGGCCCGGTGGCATCCCCGCCATCGTGGCCAAGGCGGGCGACGCCCCGGCCGGCCGCGCCGGCGCCGGCGAGGTCACCGACGTGGGCCAGGGCGTGCGGGTGAACCTGCCGACGTCGGACCCCTTCGCCCGGTGGGAGGCCACCAGCGTCGTGCGCGGCGCCGCCAACGGCAGCGTGTCGGCGGTGGCCTACGCCGCCCTCGGCGACCTGACGGTGGCCCAGCTCCGGTCGATGGCCTCCATCCAGCGCGAGCTCGGTGCCGATGTGCGCCTGTCGAACCGCCAGAACGTGGTGTTCCGTGGCCTCACCGAGGGGCAGCTGCGCGTGCTGTTCGACCGCCTCGACGCCATCGGCATGGCCCGCCCGGGCGCCGAGCTGGCCCGCGACGTCGTCGCCTGCCCGGGCGCCGACACGTGCAACATCGCCGTCACCCAGTCCCGCGGCCTGGCCAAGGCCATCGGCGAGCGCCTCGAGGAAGAGGGCCTGGCCGAGGTGGGCGGCATCCGCATCAACATCTCGGGCTGCACCAACTCGTGCGGCCAGCACCACGCCGCCGACATCGGCTTCTTCGGGGCCGAGCGTCGCGCCAACGGCCGCAGCGCGCCCGGCTACCAGATGCTGCTCGGCGGCTACGTGGGCCAGGAGCAGATCCACTTCGGCGACAAGGCGCTGCGCCTGCCGGCCAAGGCGGCGCCCGAGGCGGCCGCCCGAGTCATCCGCCGCTTCGCCGAGGAGCGCAACGCCGGCGAGCAGTTCCGCGGCTGGATGGACCGCGTCGGCGGGGCGTTCGCCGTGGCCCAGGACCTGAAGGACCTCGACCACTTCCCGTCGTTCGAGGACGCCCCCGAGTTCTACGCCGACTACGACGAGACCGGCCCGTTCGTGGCCGCCGTCGGCGACTCGGAGTGCGCGGTCTGAACGCCCGCTACGACGCCGCCGTCGCCGCCATCGACGCGGCCAACGCGGCCGACCCCAACCCGGTGACCGTCCGCGGCGCCACCGAGCCGCTGGCGCTCGCCCACGGCCGCCTGGCGGCCGAATGGGTGGCGCTCCTCGTACCCGACGCGCCCGGAGAGCTGCTGCTCGCTGCTCGGGCCCACCATCTGCGCCGGTGGGAGGTGGCCCGCGCCACCTATCCCGAGGGCAAGGCCGGGTACCTGCGCTGGAAGCGCGACCAGCGCGTCCGCCACGCCGACGACGTCGCGGCCATCCTGCGCGGCGCCGGCTACGACACGGCGGCCGTCGAGCGCGTGCAGGCGCTGATCCGCCGCGACGACCTGCGCAGCGACCCGGGCGCGCAGGCCGTCGAGGACGCCGCCTGCCTCGTGTTCCTCGAGACGCAGCTCACCGAGGTGTCGACGAGGCTCGACCGCGACCACCTGCTCGACGTGCTGCGCAAGACGGCTCGAAAGATGTCGCCGGCCGCTTTGGCCGCCGCGGCCACGGTGCCGCTCGACGATGTGGGTCGCGCGCTGCTCGCCGACGCGCTCGGGTAGCTACCGGAGCCCGGGCGCCGGGCGGTCACGGAACACGCCACCGACCCGGACGAGGTCGTGCACGAGCGGCACCAGCGACACGCCCACGACCAGCGCCGCCGCGGCCAGCGACACGGCGACGGCCCACCACCGCACGGGGCGGCGCTCGATCGCTCGCCACCGGCCCCGGACCACGTCACCGAGCCGCAGCCGCCCGAGCAACGCAGGGCTCGTCGGCCAACCCGGCGCGACAGGCGCCAGACCGAGCAGCCCAGCCGCCCACGCCAGGCCCACCGCCACCTGGCCGAACGACACGACACCGACCGTCAGCTGCCCGACGGTGACGACGCCGCGGGCGAGCTGTCCGATGGCGACGACGCCCGTGGCCAGCTGCCCGATGGCGATGACACCGGTGGCCACCTGCCCGATGGCGATGAAGCCGACCGGCTCGGCGCCCACCGCGATCAGCCTCACGATGCCGCCCCGGCCCGCCGGGCGTACACCGCGAACAACGGGTCGCCCCGATGGCCGTCGGGCGTGACACGAACGGCCTCGGCCGGGCCGAACCCGGGCGTACGGCGGAAGTACTCGGCCACGATGCCGCACCGGCCCTCGTCGTTCGTGGCCAGCCAGCCGTGGATGGCCTTGGTCGGGAAGCACCGGTTCGAGAACGTGCAGACGAGCGGAGCGCCCGGCTTCAGCACGCGCGCCGCCTCGTCGAACACCTCGATCGGGCGGGCGAGGTAGTCGACCGACACGCAGCACACGACGCCGTCGAACTCGGCGTCGGCGAACGGCAACGCGGGGTCGACGTTGAGGTCCCGCACCACGCACCGGGTCGCCGCCGGGTTCGACCCGAGCTCCTGGGCGTTCATGCCGAGCACGGTCAGCTGGGCCGGCGGGGTGCGGAAGTGCGACACCCAGCTCGACATCAGGTCGAGCACGTGGGTCGGTGATTCGGGGGTGCCCTCCAGGCCGAGCTCGGCGTACACCTGGCCGACGGCGGCGATGGCACCGTCGTCGATGTGGGTGACGAGCCGGGGCACGTCGTAGAAGCGCCCGTCGTCGGAGGGGTCGGTCCGGGCGAAGAAGCCGGGGGGAAACCCGGCGTAGCGGTCGTCCACGGCGCCAGCGTGGCAGACGGGGCCGGCCCGGCGCCGCCTGAGCCGCCGGCCGGTCACGCTCCTACGCTGGAGGGGTGAGCTCCGCCGACGACCTGATCGCCACCATCCGCGCCTCGGTGATCGGCGCCGACGAGGTGATCGAGGGACCGTTCGGCCCCCGCCCGGTCATCTACGCCGACTACACGGCGTCGGGTCGCTCGCTCTCGTTCATCGAGGACTACCTGCGCGACGCCGTGCTGCCCCTCTACGCCAACACGCACACCGAGTCGTCGGGCACCGGGCGCCAGACCACGCGCCTGCGCGAAGAAGCCCGGACGCTCGTCGGGCGCAGCATGGGCGCCACCGCCGAGCACGCCGTGGTCTTCTGCGGCAGCGGCGCCACCTACGCCATCGACAAGCTGGTCGGCGTGCTCGGGCTGCGCATCCCGTCCGCGCTCGAGGACCGCTACCACCTGAGCGACCGAATCCCGGCCGACGAACGGCCCGTGGTCTTCATCGGCCCGTACGAGCACCACTCGAACGAGATCCCGTGGCGGGAATCGATCGCCGACGTCGTGACCATCCGCGAGGACGCCGACGGCCACGTGTGCCTCGACCACCTACGCCAGGAACTGGAGCGATACGCCGGTCGACCGCTCAAGATCGGCTCGTTCTCGGCGGCGTCGAACGTGACGGGCATCCTCACCGACGTGCCCGCCGTGGCCACCCTCCTGCACGAGCACGGGGCCCTGTCGTTCTGGGACTACGCGGCGGCGGCACCCTACGTCGGCATCGACATGGGCGCTCCCGTCGACGGCAACCTGGCGTACCTCGACGCCGTCTTCGTGTCGCCCCACAAGCTCATCGGCGGCCCGGGCACGCCGGGTGTGCTGGTGGCCCGGCGCGAGCTGTTCACGAACCGCGTGCCCGTGGTGCCCGGCGGCGGCACCGTGATGTACGTCAACCCGGCCGAGCACGAGTACCTGGTGTCGATCGAGCATCGCGAGGAGGGCGGCACCCCGGCCATCGTCGATTCGATCCGCGCCGGGCTCGTGTTCGCGTTGAAGGACGCGGTCGGCGTCGAAGCCATCCGAGAGCGCGAGGAGTCGTTCGTGCGCCGCGCCATCTCGACGTGGACCGCCAACCCCGATCTCGAGGTGCTGGGCAGCCACACCGCCGATCGCCTCTCGATCGTGTCGTTCGTGGTCCGCAACGGCGGTCGCTACCTGCACCACAACCTCGTCGTGGCCATCCTCAACGACGTGTTCGGCATCCAGTCGCGCGGCGGTTGTTCGTGCGCCGGGCCTTACGGCCACCGGCTCCTCGGCATCGACCTCGAACGATCGCACCGGTTCGAACGGGAGATCTCCCGCGGCTGCGAAGGCATCAAGCCCGGCTGGGTGCGAGTGAACTTCAACTACTTCATCGACGACGACACCTTCGACTACATCGTGACCGCCGTCGACCTCGTGGCCCGCGACGGTTGGCGCCTGCTTCCCTGGTACCGCTTCGACCCGTCGACCGGGCTGTGGCGCCACCGCGAGGGCGACGTGGAGCCGCCCGTGAGCCTTCACGACGTGCGCTTCACCGCCAAGGGCGTGCGCTACCCCGACCATCGCCGTCGCGCCGCGGCCGGGGGGCTGGCGGCCCACCTCGATGCGGCACGGGCGTTGCTGGCGGCGCCCACGCCGACCCCGATGGCCGCGCCCCTCACCACCGACGACTTCGAGCACCTGCGCTGGTTCCCCTACCCGGCCGACGTAGCCGACCGCTGACGCCCCCTTCAGTGGGCGAAGGCGAACCGCTCCTCGGCGGTGTCGGCGAGCATGCGCCCGATGGCCAGCGACGCGGTGGCGGCCGGTGAGGGGGCGTTGCGCACGTGGAGGATGCGGTCGTCGCCGCCCAATCGGAAGTCGTCGACCATCGAGCCGTCGGGATCGACGGCCTGGGCCCGCACGCCCGACGGTCCGAACACCAGGTGCTCGGCCCGCAGCTCCGGCACGTACCGCTGCAGCTCCTTGAGATACGCCCGCTTCGACCAGTCGCGCCACATCTCCGCCGCCCCCGTGCGCCAGAACTTCCGGGCCAGCTTGTGGAAGCGGCGGTCGCGCAGCACCTCGGCCAGGTCCTTCGGGTTGATCTGCCAGCGCCCGTAGCCCTCGCGGGCGAACGCCAGCACGGCGTTCGGGCCGGCGATCACCTCGCCGCGCACGGTGCGCGACAGGTGGACGCCGAGGAACGGGAAGCGCGGATCGGGCACCGGGTAGAGGAGCGACTTCACCAGGTGCCGGGCGTCGGGGGTCAGCGTGTAGTAGTCGCCTCGGAACGGGATGATGTGCTCGGTCGGCTCCTCGCCGCCCATGCGGGCCACCCGATCGGCATGCAGGCCGGCGCAGGCGATGACGCGACGCGCCACCACCTCGCCCGTCGGCGTCGACAGCACGACCTCGTCGGCTCGGCGCTCCATCGCGGTGACCGGCCGGCCCGACTGGAGGTCGCCGCCGGCGGCCCGCACGTCGCCGGCCATGGCGAGCGCCACGCGCCGGTAGTCGATGACCCCGGTGCCCGGCGACCACAGGGCGCGGATCCCGAGCGCGTGCGGCTCGATGGCGCGCAGACCGTCGGGACCGAGCACCTCGAGGCCGGGGATGCCGTTCGCCTCGGCCCGCTCGCGCAGGGCCTCGAACCGGTCGAGCTCGCTCTCGTCGAGGGCGACCACGACCTTCCCGCAGGTCTCGAACTCGATGCCGTGTTCGGTGGCGAACTGCTCCATCGCCGCCTTTCCCTCGCGGGTCAGTCGGGCCTTCAAGGAGCCGGGCGTGTAGTACAGGCCGGCGTGGAGGACCCCCGAGTTGTGGCCGGTCTGGTGGCTGGCCACCTCCGCCTCTTTCTCCAGGATCGTGACCTTCAGATCGGGTCGGCGCTGGAGGAGCTCCCGAGCGGTGGCGAGGCCGACGATGCCGCCGCCGATCACCGCGACGTCCACCCGTCCACTCGTTGCGACCACCGGCACGCACCCCTTGTTCCGTCGACGACCAGCGTGCACCCTATGTGCTCGACGGCTCGGGAGGCCGGGCCGGGGCGAGGTCGGTTTGGGGTCGGCGGGCGCCGACCGCTAGACCCGCGCCATGCCGTGGGGGCAGGCACACGATCTGAGCGATCTGGTGGTCGTCGAGGCGGCCGGGGGGTTGGCCGGCGCCTATGCGGCCAAGCTCCTGGGCGACCTCGGTGCCGTCGTCGTCTGCCTAGAGCCACCAAACAGCACGCCGCTGCGCGCCGACGCAGCCCGCTAGACAGCATTCAAAAGCTCACGGCGATGCCTGGCCGCCGACGACCCGGCGGCGACGACATGGCTCCAGCGCGCCGACGTCGTCTTCGAGGCCAT
>JANPGL010000305.1:0-12364 GCA_031423915.1 Actinomycetes bacterium
CGGGGGGGGGCCCGGCCCGCCCCCGCCGCGCTCGCCCCCGACGTGCTGGTCATCGAGCTGCCGGCCGAGGCCGACAAGGTGGTCGCCCTGGCCGGCCGCTACGACCTGGTGCCCCCGGTGGCCATGCTCGGCTACGTGGTCGACCGGCCGGCCCGCGCCAGCTTCCTGCCGTTCGCCGCCTTCAGCCCCGAGTGGGTGGCGCTGCGCTGGGCGGCCCGACACGGTGTGCCCGTGCGAGCCTTCGACCTGCCGCTGTCGTTGTCGCTCGTGTGGACCGGCGACGACGGCCTCGGCCGTCACGACCCGCTCGGCGACCTGGCCTCGGCGGCCGGTTACGACGACGCCGAACGCTGGTGGGAGGACGTCGTCGAGCATCGCGGCGACGGCAGCGAGCCCGACCCGTTGGCGCCGTTCGCCGCGGTGGCCGAGGCCATGTCGGCCGCCCGGCCTCCGCTGCCGGCGACGGGGGAGGAGGCGGCGCGCGAAGCCCACATGCGCCAGGTGCTGCGCTCGGTGTCGCGCACCGCCGAGGTCGTCGCCGTCGTGTGCGGCGCGTGGCACGTGCCCGCGCTGGCCCCGCCCTGGCCCGCGGCCGCCGGTGATGCCGGCGTGCTGCGAGCCGCCGCGGCGGCCGTGGGCACGAAGGCCAAGGTGAACGTCACGTGGGTGCCGTGGACGCACCGGCGGCTGGCCGCGTCCACGGGCTACGCCGCCGGGGTCACCGCTCCCGGCTGGTACGCCCACGTGTTCGCCCACCCGGGCCCGTCGGGCGTGACGCGCTGGTTCGCCGACGCAGCCCGCCTGCTGCGCGCCCGCGACCACCCGGTCTCACCCGACCACCTCATCGGCGCCACCCGGTTGGCCACGGCGGTGGCGGCGTTGCGTGACCGGCCCGTCCCCGGGCTCGGTGAGGTCCTCGATGCGGCCCGGGCCGTGCTCACCGACGGCCGGCCGGGCCCGTTCGCGCTCATCCACGACGAACTCGTCGTCGGCGACGCCCTCGGCGAGGTGCCCGACGACGTGCCGATGGTGCCGCTGGCGCGCGACGTCACCGCCACGGCCAAGCGGCTGCGCCTCAAGCCCGAGGCGGTCGGTCGCACGATCGAGCTCGATCTGCGCACCGACTCGGGTCGCCACCGCTCCCGCCTGCTCCACCGGCTGCACGCGCTCGACGTGCCGTGGGGCGTGCCCGAAGACGGTCGGGGGTCCACGGGCACGTTCCGCGAGACGTGGCGTCTCCGGTGGGAGCCCGAGCTGTCGATCCGTCTCGTCGAGGCCAGCGCCTACGGCACCACCGTGGCCAGCGCGGCCGCTGCCGCGCTCAGCGAGCGGGCGGGCGCAGCAGGATCGCTGGCCGACCTCACCGCCCTCGTCGAAGCAGCACTGCTGGCCGACCTGCCCGACGTCGTCGGGCCGCTCGTCGACCGGCTGGCGGCGCGGGCCGCGGACGACACCGACGTCGCCCACCTGATGGACGCGCTCGGCCCGCTGGCCCGGGCGCGACGCTACGGCGACGTGCGCGCCACCGATAACGGCGCGCTGGCCACCGTGCTCGACGGGCTGGTGGCGCGCGTGCTCGCCGGGCTCCTGCCGGCCTGCGCGTCGCTCGACGACGAGGCGGCCGCCGCCATGGCCGATCGGCTCACCGGCGTGCAGGGCGCGCTCGCCCTCGTCGACCACCCGGCCCGGCGGCACGCCTGGCCCGACGTGCTGGCCCGGCTGGCCGGCCGCGACCTGAGCCACGGGCTGGTGGCGGGCCGGGCCACGCGGCTCGTCCACGACGCCGGCCGGTGGGACGCCGAGGCCGTCGAGCGGCGCCTCGCCCGAGCGTTGAGCGTGGGCACGCCGCCCCGCTCGGGTGCGGCGTTCGTCGAGGGCTTCCTGGCCGGCAGTGGCACCGTGCTGCTCCACGACTCGGGGCTGCTGTCGGTCATCGACGCCTGGCTGGCCACGCTGGCGGCCGACACCTTCAGCGACGTGGTGCCGTTGCTGCGGCGAACGTTCGGCGCCTTCGCCTCGGCCGAGCGCCGCCAGCTCGGTCAGCTCGTGGCCGGCCGCGCCGCCGTCGGCCCGGTGGTGCTCGGTTGGGACCTCGACCCCGGCCGCGTCGGCGCCGCTCTCGGCACCGTGCGCCGTCTGCTCGGCGACGACGAGGCGAGGTGGGGGCCGTGAGCGATTCGGCGCTGTCGGCCGGGCGCGTCGGCGAGGAGGAACGGCTGCGCCGCTGGCGGCTCGTGCTCGGCGGTGCCGACGACGGCACCGGCACGCAGCTCACGGGCGACGACGCCCGCATCGACGCCGCGCTGGCCGTGGTGTACGACGCTACGCCCCGCCAGCGCGGCGGTCGCAGCGGGGGCCTCGGTTCGTCCGCACCCGGGGTGGCGCGCTGGCTGGGCGACATCCGCCGCTACTTCCCGTCGACGGTGGTGCAGGTCCTCCAGCGCGACGCCATCGAACGGCTCGACCTCAAGCGGCTGCTGCTCGAACCCGAGATGCTCCAGGCGCTCGAGCCCGACCTGAACCTGGTGACGACGCTGCTGGAGCTCAACCACCTGTTGCCGGAGACGACGCGGGCGACGGCCCGCCAGGTGGTGGCCACGGTGGTGGCCGACATCGAGCAGCGCATCGCCCGCCGTACCCACGAGGCGGTGACGGGTGCGCTGGCCCGCGCCGCCCGCAGCCGCCGCCCGCGGCCCGGTGACATCGACTGGGACCGCACCATCCGGGCCAACCTGCGCCACTGGCTGCCCGAGGAGCGCACGCTCGTGCCCGAGCACCTCGTCGGCTACGGACGCCGCCAGCCTGCGCTGGAACGCGACGTGATCATCGCCATCGACCAGTCGGGCTCCATGGCCGATTCGGTCGTGTACGCCGGCGTCTACGGCTCGGTGCTGGCGTCGATCCGCACGCTGCGCACCCATGTGGTCGCCTTCGACACGTCGGTGGTCGACCTGACCGAGCACCTCCACGATCCCGTCGATGTGCTGTTCGGGGTGCAGCTCGGCGGCGGCACCGACATCGACGGCGCGCTCGGCTACTGCGAGACGCTCGTCGAGCGGCCGGCCCAGACGGTGCTGGTGCTCATCTCCGACCTGTACGAGGGCGGGGTGCAGGGCGCGCTGGTGACCCGCTTGGCCGAGCTCGTGCGCCGCGGGGTCACGTGCATGGCGCTGCTCGCGCTGTCCGACGAGGGCACGCCCGGCTACGACCACGACACGGCGGCCGAGCTGGCCACCGTCGGCGTCCCGGCGTTCGCCTGCACCCCCGACGCCTTCGCCGACGTGCTGGCCGCCGCCCTGGAGGGCCGCCCGCTCACGGCCCCTCCACCCGGCCGGGAAACTCCGTAACACCCCGCGTGCATGCTCGATCCATGGCCGAGCTGCGCTTCCTTCCCTTCTACGCCGACACCCTCCACCAGGTCCTCGACCGCGCCGGTGGCAAGGGCGGCATCGACGTCAACGTCCGCGCCGACATCGATCCCCGCGTCGTCCTGCACCAGGTCCAGCTGTTCGCCCGCACGAACGGCGTGCAGGTCCGGTGCAAGGTCGACGGTGACCGGGTCCACGTCCGCTGCCTGCCCACCGAGCCGCCCCGCCACGTCGAACGGGCCGGCTGACAGACCCGGCCCGACGGTTGCCGGGCCGCTCGCCGGCCCGGGCTACGGTCGCCGTCATGACCGGGTACGTGGTGAAGCAGGCCGACGTCCAGCAGTTCGCCAACACGTCCGGCAGCGAGCACTTCCGCACCACGCTGGTGCGGCCGGTGGTCCCGATCGACGCGTTGCGGGGCGGCTGGTACCACCTTGCGGCGGGGGCCTCGAACCCGCCCGACGTCCACGCTGTCGACGAGATCTACTTCATCACCGAGGGCTCGGCAGACATCGAGCTCGATGGCGAGCACACCCGGCTGCAGCCCGGCGACACCGTGCTCGTCCCCGCCGGCTGCCACCATCAGATCCGCAACGACGGCGACACCGAGCTGGTGCTCGTGTTCCTGTTCTCCCCGCCACCTGCGCCGCGAGACCCGAACGGTGCGCCTTCCCTGTACGGGCCGGTCGGCTGATGGCCGCCGACGTGGGCCTGGTGCTCGGCGCGGTGTACCCGCAGACCGAGCTGCGCGGCGACCCCGAGGCCGTGCGCCGCATCGGCCGCTTCTGCGAGGACGCCGGCTACGACTACCTGCTGGCCTACGACCACGTGGTCGGCGCCACCCACGACCGCGAGCCCAAGCTGTGGGGGCCCTACACCGAGCAGGACCCGTTCCACGACCCGTTCGTGCTGTTCTCGTACGTGGCGGGCATGACCCAGCGGCTCCAGTTCGCCACCGGCGTGCTCATCCTCCCGCAGCGCCAGACGGTGCTGGTGGCCAAGCAGGCCGCCGATCTCGACCTGCTCTCGGGCGGCCGGCTGCGCCTGGGTGTGGGCACCGGTTGGAACTACGTCGAGTACGACGCGCTCGGGCAGGACTTCGTGACCCGCGGCCGGCGCATGGACGAGCAGATCGACTACCTGCGCCGCCTGTGGTCGGAACCACTCGTGTCGATGGAGGGCGAGTTCGACCGCATCGACCGCGGCAACATCCTGCCCCGGCCCACCCGCACCATCCCAATCTGGATCGGCGGGTTCAGCGAGCCGGCGTTCCGCCGGGGCGGCCAGCGCGGCGACGGTTTCAGCTTCGCCGGCTCGGTGGAGCACGCGGTCGAGGGCCTGGCCCGGGTGCGGGCCAACGCAGCCGCGGCCGCGCGTGAGCTGCCGGCCGACTACGGGCTCGACCTCACGACGCTACGGGCGAAGACACCCGACGAGGTGGCCGCCCAGGCCGCCGCCTGGCGCGACGCCGGCGGCACGCACGTGTCGGTGTGCTCCATGCGCCTGGGCCTCGACTCGGCCGAGGCCCACGTCGACTTCCTCGGCCGCAGCCTCGACCTGCTGCGCAAGGGCTGAATTCCGGAGCGGGCCCTGCGGCCGGTGGGTACGGTCGCCCGATGGAGACGTGCGAGGACTGCGGGTTCGCCTGGGAGACGGTGCCGGAGCGCGACGTCGGCCCGCGGGTCACCGTCGCCGCGACGGCGATGGCCGACGCGCTGCGCACCGCGCCCGCCGACGTCGTCGGCCGCCGCCCGTCGCCCGAGCGGTGGTCGGCCCTGGAGTACGCCGCCCACGCCCGCGACGTGATGCTCGTGTTGCGCGACCGGCTGGTCGCCGGCCTGGTGGAGGACCACCCGAGCTTCACCCCGCTCTATCGCGACGAGCGCATCGCCCTGGGGCTCTACCGGGCTGACACGGCGGATGCGGTCGCCCCCGAGGTGGAGGCGGCGGCCGCCATGTTCGTACGGTTGTTGGGCGCCATCGACCCCGCCTCGCTCGGCCGCACGGTGGCGTTCGGCTTCCCCGATCCGACGACGCGCACGCTGCGGTGGATGGGCCAGCAGGTGGTGCACGAGACCGAGCACCACCTGGGCGACGTGGTCGAGGTGCTCGGACTGGTGGGCGGGATCTGAGCGGTCAGCCCTTGGTGGTGCCCAGCGGGAGGTCCTTGAACGCGGTCGTGGTGTCGATGCCCACGTCCTTCGGCATGCCCAGCACGCGCTCGCCGATGATGTTGCGCAGGACCTCGTCGCTGCCGCCGGCGATGCGGCCGGCGGGGGCGCCGAGCAGCAGCTGGCTCCAGGCGTAGGTGCCCCACTCGCCCGTGTCGGCCACCAGCCGCGGCCCCAGGACGCGGCTCACGAACTCGATGAGGCGGGTCATGTTCTGGGTGCCGGCCAGCTTGGCGATCGACATCTCGGGCCCGGGCAGCTGGCCGCTCTTGATTCGGTCCATGGCGCGCTGGTTCGTGTAGTTGGCGGTCCGCCAGTGCACGTACACGTCCATCAGCTCCTGGCGCACCAGCGGGTCGCCCGCCAGCCCGAAGTGGCGGACCATCTCGACGGCGCGCGTCAGCACCCCCACGCCGCCCCCACCGCCGCCCGCGCCGATGGAGGCGCGCTCGTTCATGAGCGTCGTCAGCGCCACGTTCCAACCGTTGTTCACGTCGCCGAGGCGGTGGTCGTCGCGCACGCGCACCTCGGTGAAGAACACCTCGTTGAACTCGGCGCCACCGGTCATCTGGCGCAGCGGGCGCACCTCGACGCCGGGTGCCTTCATGTCGACGATGAACCCGGTGAGGCCGCGGTGCTTGGGCAGCGACGGGTCGGTGCGGCAGATGATCTCGCCGATGTCGGCGTAGTGAGCGCGTGACGTCCACACCTTCTGCCCGGTGATGATCCACTCGTCGCCGTCGCGCTCGGCCTTGGTCTGCAGCGACGCCAGGTCGCTGCCGGCGCCGGGCTCGGAGAACAGCTGGCAGGCGATGAGGTCGCCGCGGTACAGCGGCGCGAGGTAGCGGTCGCGCACCTCGGGCCGGGCGTGGTCCTTGATGGTCGGCGCCACCATGCCGAGCCCGATGTCGAAGAAGTTCTGGCTCGGCACCTCGTACTGGCCCTCGAGGCTGTTCCAGAGCCGTTCGTAGGCGTGGGGCAGCCCTCGCCCGCCGAGCACAGGCGGGCCGGTGATCCAGCCGAATCCGGCGTCGAACTTCGTCGCCCGCCACGCCTTGCCGGCGGCCAGTTCGGCCAGCTCGTCGGTGCGGTCCTTGTCCTCGAAAAAGGCGACCTTGTCGGAGCCGTCGCCCCACACGAACGCCTTGGCGGCCTCCTTGCGCGTGGCGTTGGCGTCGAGGAACGCGCGGGCTTCCGCCTCGAACGCCTCGAGTGTCAGCTCTGCCATGACCGGACCCCCAAGGTTCGTCGGACACCGGCACGGTACGCGGCGGCCGCGGCGAGCGCCCAACCCGGGTGCGCCGGTCGCGGATCTCGTGTGGAACGGGGCGCGGCCGCTAGCGTGGCGCCCCATGGGACAGCCCGTCGGTGTCGTCGAGAAGCCGAGCTCCAACGCCGGTGTCGTGCGGTTCGAGCTCAACCGGAACCTGACGGGCATGGGGCACGAGCGCTACTCGGCCACCAACGTGCCCGCCGGCGTCACGCCCGGCTCCACGCTGGCCCGCCGGCTGTTCGACACCGGCAAGGTGGCGGCCGTGGCGGTGTACGGGAACATGGTGACGGTCGACCTGGCCCGCGGCCAGTCGTCCGAGGGCCTCCGCTCGGTCGTCGAGTCGCTCTACACGTACTACGTGCCCGGCTTCGTGCCGCCGCCCATCGAGATGCCGGCCGAGCCCGCAGCCGCCGCGGCGCCTGCCGCCGGGGGCGGCGACGCGGCCGTGTCAGCGGCGGCGTCCCGGGTGCCGGCGATGCTGCTCGAGCGCAGCCGTCTCGCCCGCGAGCGCTGGAAGGCCAAAGACGCCGGTTGAGCGCCTCGGCGATCGCCGTCCGGATCGCTGAAATGTTCACGCAAGGTCAGAGCACGGTCGTGCCGGTCGACGGCGCGTTCTTTACAGTCACGGACGCTGCCGAGGCGACGGTGGCGGTCGAGGAGGTGAACCCGTGGCCGATGACATGACGTTGCAACAGGCCGCGGACGCGCTCGGGGTGCACTACATGACCGCGTATCGCTACGTGCGCCTGGGCCTGCTCACCGCCGAGAAGGCGGGCGCCGTGTGGCGGGTGTCGCCACCCGACCTCGCCGCCTTCCGCGCCGCGTCGTCGGTGCCGACCCGCGGCCGTGGTGGCCACCATGCCCCGTGGGCGGAGCGTTTCGAGGCGCGTCTGGTCGCCGGCGACGGCAGGGGGTCGTGGGGCGTGGTCGAGGCGGCGCTGACCGCCGGGATGGAGCCGACCGACGTCTACCTCGAGGTCGTGTCGCCCGCCCTCACCCAGGTGGGCGAGCGTTGGGCCAGGGGCGAGATCGACATCGCCACCGAGCATCGGGCCAGCGGTATCGCCATGCGCGTCCTCGGCCGGCTCGGGCCGCGCTTCGCCCGCCGTGGCCGCACGCGCGGCGGCATCGTGATCGGCACCCCGGCGGGGGAGCAGCACTCGCTGCCCGTGGCCATGCTCGCCGACCTGCTCCGTTCGGGCGGCTGGGAGGTGTCGGACCTCGGGTGCGACGTGCCCCCTGACGACTTCGCCCGCATGGCCCGGCAGGTCGAGCGGCTCGTGGCGGTGGGGGTGAGCGTGACGAACCCGTCGTGCCTCGACGACACCGCTCACACCATTTCGGTGCTGCGTGCCGCGCTCGGCACCGTGCCCGTGCTGGTGGGCGGCCGTGCCGTGGGCTCGAGCGCCGAGGCGGCCGCGCTGGGCGCCGACGCCTGGGCCCCCGACGGGCGGGCGGCCTGCGCCCTGCTCGAGTCGTTGGCGTCGTCCGCGCCGAGCCCGGCGCGCGAGATCGACGACGACCGGGACCTGGCCGGCTGAGTCGTCCCGGCCGGACGTGCCGTCGCCGGGCCGGCCGTTGTCGATCGAACACATGTTCGCTATCGTGAGGCCGTGGAGATCGGGGCTGTTCGTCGTCCTGGTGGGGTCCGGCCAGCGGTCGGGGCCGACGTGCGGGCCGCCGTGCAGCCGGTGTCGTGGGCGGGCGACCAGACCCTGCCGGTGGCCGAAGCCCTGCTCCCGCTGTTCCCCGACGGCCTCCGGCGCGGTGAGGTGTTGGCGGTCGAGGGTCCGGCCGCCGTGTCGTGCGCCCTGGCGCTGGCCGCCGGTCCGTCGGCGGCCGGGGTGTGGACGATCGCCGTGGGTCTGGGCGGCGCGGGCGTCGTCGGTGGCCTGGGCATCGGCGCCGCCGTGGGCATGGGCGTGGCACCCGAACGCCTGGTGGTGCTCGACCCCACCCGGCTCGACCCACCCGCCTGGGCCGCCGCCCTCACCGCGGCGGTCGACGGGTTCGACGTGGTGCTGGTGCGGCCCGCCGTCGGCGTGTCGCCGGCCGTGTGGCGGCGGTTGGGCCCCCGCCTGCGCGATCGGGGCGGCGTGTTGGTGGGCGTCGACCTGCCGGGCGGGTGGGAGCGGGCGTCGACCGTGCGCGCCACCGACGTCTCGTGGGAGGGCGTGGGTCGTGGGCACGGCCACCTGCAGGCCCGTCGCGTCCTGCTCGAACGGGCGGGCCGAGGTGCTGCCAGCCGACCCCGTCGCGCCGAGGTGCTGCTGCCCGGACCCGACGGCCGCGTGACGCTGGTCGAACCCTCCGCGGTTCCGCAGGCCGTGCCGGGTGCGCCGGTCGTCGTCGAGCTGCCCGCCCGCCGGGTGGGGTGAGGCGTCGTGGGTCCCAGCCGGGCCGACGGCCCACCCCGGTTGCTGACCGTGTGGTGCCCCCAGTGGCCGGTGGTGGCGGCGGGCGCCGGTGCGGAGGAGGCGGCGGTCGTCCTCCACGCCAACCGCGTGGTGGCCGCCACGCCCGCCGCCCAGGCCGAGGGGGTGCTGCCGGGCCTGCGCCGGCGCGACGCCCAACGCGCCTGCCCGACGGTGACGCTGCTGGTCCACGACCCGGTGCGTGATGCCCGGGCCTTCGAAGCGGTGCCCCGGGCGCTGGAGGACGTGGTGGCCCGCCTCGAGGTGGCCCGCCCGGGCCTGGTCCGCTTCACCACACGCGGCCCGTCGCGCTACCACGGGGGCGACGAGGCGTTGGCGCAGCGCGTGGGGGAGGTGGTGCGGGCCGCGCTCGGGGCCCGCGCTGGCGTCGGTGGCCCGGTGGGGGTGGGCGTGGCCGACGGCCGGTTCGCGTCGGCCATCGCGGCGCGCCGGGCCAGCGAGGGTGCCCGGCCGGTCGTGGTGGCGGCCGGTGGGTCGGGCGCGTTCCTGGCTCCTCTACCGTCGGCGCTCCTGGCCGACGTGGCGCTGGTGCCCGAGCTCGACGGCCCCACCCGTGTCGAGCGACTGGCCCTCGTCGATCTGCTGGCCCGGCTCGGGCTGCACGCCCTCGGGTCGGTGGCCGCGCTCGATCCGGTCGACGTGGTGGGTCGCTTCGGCACGGTGGGCCGCCTGGCGCACCGCCAGGCCGCCGGGCTCGACGAGCTGCCGCCGGCCGCCGACGTGCCGCCGCCCGAGTGGGCCGTGGGCACCGAGATCGAGCCGCCCGTCCACGAGGCCGGGCCGGTGGCCTTCGTGGCCAAGTCGTTGGCCGACGACCTGTTGGCCCGCCTGGCCGGACGCGGTCTGGCCTGCGTGCAGGTGGCGGTGGTGGTCGAGACCGAGCACGGCGAGCGGCGGGTGCGGAGCTGGCGACGAGTGCCGGCGTTCAGCGCCGCTGCGGTGGTGGAGCGCGTCCGCTGGCAGCTCGACGGTTGGGGCGTGGGCACCGATGCCCCGAGCGGCGGGGTGTGCCTGGTGCGTCTCGTGCCCGAAGAAGTGGTGCCGGCCAGCGGCCACCAGCTCAGCTTCTGGGGCGGTTCCACCCAGGCCGACGAGCGGGCGTGGCGCGCCACCGCCCGGCTGGTGGGTCACGTCGGCGCCGCCGCCGTGCTCGTGCCGGTGTGGCGCGGCGGGCGCGGCCCGGGCGCCCCGTGGGGGTTGGTGGAGGCGGCGACGGCCGACCCCGAGGGTCGTGCCGCCGCGGTGCGCCCGCCGGTGGCCGATCACGGCCCGTGGCCGGGCCGCCTGCCCGACCCGCTGCCGGCGCTGGTGTTCGCCGGCGACGACCGTTCGCCCGCGGTGGTCGGCGGCATCAGGGGGGAGGCGATCATGGTGAGCGGTCGGGGCGGGTTGAGCGGCGATCCGGCGACGTTGGCGGTGGCCGCGGCGGCGCCCCGCCGCATCTCGGCGTGGGCGGGCCCGTGGCCGGTGGAGGAGCGGTGGTGGGACGCGTCCACTGCCCGCCGCCAGGCCCGCCTGCAGGTCGTCACCGACGACGGATCGGCCTGGCTGGTGGCGTGCGAGCAGGGCCGCTGGTGGGTCGAGGCTTGCTACGCCTGAGCACGTTCCCGGCCCGCCCGGTCTCACGGATGAGACCCGGGGGGCTCGGAACCGGCTGTCGTAGGGCTCAGACCTTCGTGAGCACGACGTGGTCGAGGCTGACGCCGGCGGTGGCGCCGGGCGAGCGCACGAGGCGCACGTGGTTCGTGCCGGCGGTCAGCGCCACGAGCGTGCCCGCGTCCCGGGCCGGGGCCCACGAGGTCCAGTCACCGCCGACGATCGGCGTCGTCGGGAAGGCCACCGGGCCGGCGCTCACGCCGTTCACCTCGACGTCGAGCACGGCGGGCAGGAACGGCGCCAGGTAGTGGAAGTCGACGCGGTAGGCGCCGGCGGTGGGCGCCGTCACGGTGACGTCGACGTAGCCCGCGGTGTCCCAGCTGGTCAGCCAGCCACTACCGGTCCAGCCGCTGCCCCAGTTCACGACCCGGGGGCCGACCACGGTGGCGTCCTCGGCCTCGTAGCGCAGCGTCGTCGGGCCCGGCACCGAGCGGGTGTTGTTCAAGCCGGTCGTCGCGGTGGTGGCCGGCGCAGTGGTGGCCGGCGCCAGCGTGGTGGTCGCTGCCGTGGTGGCGGTGGTGGCCTTCGTGGTGGGGACGACGGTCTTGATCGTGGTCGTGGACAACGCCAGGCGCCGGGCTTCGCGGCGGGACAGCGTCGAGACCGTCGGCCGGATCGTCGTGCTGGTCGGGGCCACCGTGGTGGGTGCCGCCGTCGTGGCGCTGGTGGCCTTGGTCGTGGTGGTGGCGGCAGTCGTCGCCGTCGTGGCCTTCGTCGTGGTGGTCGGCGCCACGGTGGTGGTGGGCGCCACGGTGGTGGTGGGCGCCACGGTGGTGGTGGGCGCCACGGTGGTGGTGGGCGCCACGGTGGTGGGCGGCGGCGTCACCACCGTGCCACCGGACGACGAGCCGATCTCCTGGCCGATGCCCTGAGCCGGGCTGGCCCACAGGTTGTACGACGTCTGCGCGTTCGCCGGCGCCGGCGCCGCCCACGCCGCGAACGGGCGGATCGAGCTCTTGGCCTGATCGAAGGCCGTGAAGCCCCAGATGCCGGCGTAGGTGTTGTCGCGGAACACGTTGCCCTGGCCGAAAAGGACGGCGCGCGACACCTTCTCGCCCGGGTAGGCCGGGTAGCTGCCCCACTGGCTGAAGACGGCGTTGCGGCCGCAGTGCTGGTCGGTGTCGGTGCACCCGTGGCCGACGACGGTGCGGTCCATCGAGAAGGCGTTGCGCTGCACGACGACGTTGCGGGTCTTCCAGCGGCACCGGTCGATGGCGGTGCCCTGCGGGGTGCCTTGGCAGGCGGTGGTGTTGGCCCCCGTCGGGTCCCACGACGGGAAGTAGAGCGAGCAGTAGTTGGTGGAGGTGTTGGCCACCGACGAGCAGTAGCGGTCGGCGGACTCCCACAGCACCACGGCGTTCCAGTTGTCCTCGAACGAGTTGTCGGCGATCTCGAGCGTGTCGAGGTCGGCGTTCACCTGCGTCCACGACTCGCCGCGGCTGCGAGCGGCGACCAGGGCGG
>JANPGL010000306.1:0-8168 GCA_031423915.1 Actinomycetes bacterium
CCGATGGCGGCCGCCATCGGCGCGTCGATGCCGGCCAGCCCACGCTCGGCGTGCACGGCGGCCACGTGTCGCTTCAGTGCGGCGAGCGCCCGCACGACGCGACCGTCGAGCGGTCGGCCCGAGATGGGGAAGTTGACGATGGCGAGGGCGGTCTCGCGCCCCCACAGCGGCGTGGCATCAGCTGGTTCCATGGCGATCTCGACCGTACGCCCGTCGGGGGTTGCCGGGCGGTCGGGCACCGACTCAGCGGGCAGGAGCGACGCCGGCGCGTCGCAACGTGGCATCGACGAGCGCCAGCAGCTCGTCCTCGCCCATGGACTCGACGGCCACGGCGGCGGCGCCGGTGGCGAACGCGCACAACATCGGGCGGCCGGCCACGCCGCTGACGTCGACCCACAGCCCGAGCGTCTCCGCCGGCCGACCCACCGCGTAGAACGCCCGCCGGGGTGCCCAGAACGCTTGGTCGAACGTCGCCACGACCTTGGCCACCCGACCGGCGCCGATGCGGTCGGCCGCGGCCACGACGGCGTCGGGGAGCGGGGGTGAGAAGGCGAGGGTGCCGGCGTGCAGCACGCCGATCGGCACCGTGACGATGACCGCGTCGGCGGTGACGGCGTCGTCGTCGGTGGACACGAGCCATCCTCCGCCGACGGCCTCGACGCGCCGCACGGCCGACCCGCAGCGGACGTCGAGGCCGGCAGCCAGCATGAGGGCGATGTCGCCGACCGGGCCGAGCACGAGTGCGTCGGGCCCGTCGAGGCGGAACGGCTCCTGACAGTGGGCGAGCGACAGATCATCGAGCGGCGCGGCGTACAGGTTCTCGAACTCCGAGGTCACCCAGGCGTCGAGCACGAGGTGGTCGTCATCGTCGGTGGCCAGCTCGGCCACGAGCCGGCGAGCGGTCGGGCCGAGCACGTCTCCGGGCCCGGCCGCCGCCGCGACCGTCGCCAGCCGCGCCTCGAACGCCTCGTAGGCGGCGCCGAGCCGGGCGTCCTCGTCGCCGTCCAGCTCGCGGCCGGCCACGAACGTGGGGACTTGGTCCCACACGGTCGGGTCGCCATCGAACCCGAGCGCTCGCGCCACGGTCGCCACGGGGTTGTCGACGTCGCCGTGGAACCACGCGCCGCCCAGGTTCACCGGCGCGCCGAGGCCGCGGTCGCTGCGCGCCCGGCCCCCTACCTCGGGACCGGCCTCGAACACCACCACCTCGGCGCCGCGGTCGACGAGCCGGCGGGCCGCGGCCAGGCCGGCCAACCCGGCCCCGACGACCACGATGCGCCGGGCGCCCGTGAGGATCGCGCCGTGGGCCGCCCGCTCGCCGCTGAACCACGCCCCGTGCAACGTGCCGGGATGGAGGCGCCAGGTCGCCTCGCCGGCGAACCACAGTCCCGGGCGCACCATCCGGGCCAACAGGTCCCGGTCGTCGGGGGTGCCTCCGGGTCGCAGGTACGAGTAGGCGGTCAGGACGTTCGGGTCGGTGCACCAGCGGGTGGCCAGCGCCCGGCGCGGCGCGCTCGGGTCGGTGTCGATGGCCATGACCGTCGCGGTCTCGTCGCCCGCCGGGGCGGTGCCCACGACCCGCCAGCCCAGCGCGGCGTAGAACGGTTCCTGCCCGGCGGTGAACAGGTGGAGCCGCTCCACGTCGAGCGCGCGGGCACGCTCGACCGCCAGGCGCGCCAGCGCGGCTCCTACGCCGCGGCCACGCGCCGCCGGCACGACGTAGAGGCTGGCCAGCCACGGCCGCACCTCTCGGTAGCCCTCGAGCTCGTCGTCGTCGATGAGGCTCACGGACCCGAGCAGCTCCTCAGCGGTGCGACCGGCGCCGTCGAAGGCCAGGTAGGTGGTCGGGACGCGGCCGGGGGTGTCCATGGCCGCGAACTCGGCCTCGGCGACGTCGCGGTTCCAGCCGCGGTAGAGGTGCTCCCACTCCGGGGCGTGCCAGGCCGCGAGCGTCGGCCCGAGCTCGGGGTGATGGGCGATCTCGACGATCTGCACGGGGCCAAGCTTGCCCGGGTCGCGATGCGCCATCGCCCCAGCATGCGTCACTTGAATCGGCGTTCTTGTATCGTGGGCTCAGCGCGACGCTGGTCCTGGGGCCGGTGGGGAGGGGTGATTCGCATGGCCGGTGACGGTGCCTCGCCCGGGTGGACGTTCCTGTCCAACCACGGGCACGTGCTGGTGTGCATCGCCGAGGATCCCGACCAGCGGCTGCGCGACATCGCCACACGTGTCGGCATCACGGAGCGAGCCGTGTTCTCCATCGTCAACGACCTCGAGGCCGACGGCTACGTGCGTCGCATCCCGGTCGGTCGGCGGAACCGCTACGAGCTCGACCCGAGTCGCCCGCTGCGCCATCCGGTCGAGCGCACGCACAGCATCGGGGAGCTGCTCGGCGCGCTGACGTCAGCGACGAACTGAAGACCACGTCGCCCGACGCCCGACCGTGGCATGTCGGACGTCACCCCTTGACTGCGGAAGAGTAGTTCTATACTCTTCCACTAGCGAAGGGGAGTATCCCTAGAGGTCCGTCGTCAACACGTCCGCTCGGAAACGAGCGGTCCGGCGGGGCCAGTCAGGCGGCGTGCCGTCGGGCGGAGAGACCTTCCAGCAGACGAACACCCGTCGAGCTGGAGGATGTCCTCATGCCCACCCCAACCTGATCTCTTTCGCCCAGATCTCGCGTCCGGCCGACGCCCCTCGGCCTCGACGCGACGCCGCTCCGTCCGCAGGAGCGGTCCACCGCTTGCCCGGCCCGACGCCCCTCGGGCCGGGCAGGCGAAGTCTCGACGTTCATGAATCCCGTCGGCACCTTCTGGAAAGACCCTCACCACATGTTCCGCAACGCGTTCAAGACCGCCGTCCTGCTCGGCGGCCTCGGTGGCTCCCTCGTCTTCATCGGCAGCTTCTTCGGCACCACCGGCACTCTGGTCGGTCTCGCGCTCGGCCTGGCCCTCGTGGGCTGGTCGTACTGGAAGTCCGACACCATCGCCGTCCGCTCGGCGGGCGCCCGCCCGCTGGAGGCGCACGAGCTGCCCTGGCTGCACGCCGACGTCGCCGCCCTCGCGGCGCGCGGCGGCATGCCCGTGCCCCGCCTCTACTACTCGCCGAACCCACAGCCCAACGCATTCGCCACGGGCCGCAACGACCGGCACGCCCTCGTGTGCGTCACGGCCGGACTCGTCGAGGTGCTCGACCGTGACGAGGTGCGGGGCGTGGTCGCCCACGAGCTGGCTCACATCCGCAACCGCGACATCCTCATCGGGTCCGTCGCCGCCGCGGTCGCCACCGGCATCTCGGCTCTCGCCAACATGGCCATGTTCGCCGGCATGTTCGGCGGAGGTTCCGACGACGAGGACCGTCCCAACCCGCTGGCGCTGCTCCTGATCGCGCTGCTCGCCCCGCTCGCCGCCGGCCTGCTGCAGATGGCGCTGTCGCGATCGCGTGAGTTCGAGGCCGACCGTCGAGGAGCCGAACTGCTCGGCGACCCACAGCCGCTGGCTCGGGCGCTGGCCAAGATCGACGCCATCGCCCACCGCGTGCCGATGGACGTGCAGCCGAGTCAGGCCAGCGCGTGGATCGTCAACCCGCTCAGCGGGCGCAAGATCAACGCCGCCCGCCTGTTCCTGACCCACCCGCCCACCGAGGAGCGCATCGCCCGCCTCGTCGGCACCCGCGTGGAGGCCGTGCGATGACGGAAGGTCCCGGGACCATCGTGCACGGTCGAGGTCGCCCAGGTCGGGTCAGCGATCCGCTCGAGTCCGACCTGGTGCGCCTCCAGCTCGCCACCGGCTACCCGATGGTGTCGGTGCTGCTCGCTACGACGCCGGGCTCGTCGATGGCGCTTCATGACCGCGCCCGTCTGGCGAGCCTGGCCGACACCGCCACGCAACGACTGGCCCGCGAGCTACGGCCGAGCGAGATGGAACGGGTGCTCCGCCCCCTGCGCGAGCTGATGGCCGATGTGGTCGACGAGCCGACTGGTCACGCGCTGGCGTTGTACGCGGCCGATGGGACTGCCGAAGCGTTCCGCCTCCCGGACGCCGTGGCCGAGCGCGTGATCGTCGATCCGTCGTTCGCCACGCGCGACGTCGCCCGTTCCCTGTCTCGTCACCCCAGCTACCGGCTGCTCGTGCTCGGCGGGGGTCGGGCGCGCCTGTTCGTCGGCGGCGGGCTCCGGCTCGCCGAGGTCGAGCGGGAGCCGTTCCCGCTCGTCGACACGCGGGCGCACGATCTGGCCGACCGGAGGGGACACCTGCACGAGCCGGAACGCACCCACCGCGACCATCGCCGCTGGGACGCCTTCCTCCGCACGGTGGACGCCGAGCTGTGCTCGCTGACGTCCCTGGTCTCGCTGCCGCTGGTGGTGGCGGCAGCGGAACCGCTGGCCGGTCGGTTCCGGCGCATGAGCACGGATCCGGTGGTGGGGCACCTGCCGGGCAACCATGTGCGCGCCGGGGCCGGGCGGCTGGCGGAGCTGGCCGGTCCGGTCGTGGCCCGGTACCTCGACACGCAGGTGGCCGAGCACCTGGCCGACTTGCGCACCGCCGTCAACCGCCGCCGCGCCGTGTTCGGCATGGGCGACGTGTGGCGGGCCGCGTCGTCCGGCAGGGTGCACACGCTCCTGGTCGAGGACGACTTCACCTACCCGGCGCGGCCCGCGCCCGACGGGCGCAGCATCGTACGGGCGCTCGACGCCGAGCACCCCGACGTGCTCGACGATGCGGTCGACGAGGCCATCGAGCTCGTCGCCCGCTCGGGTGGGCGCACCGTGTTCGTCCGGCGCGGTGCACTGCCCGAGGGACGCATCGCCGCCGTCACCATCCACCACTGGCCGGATCCGGCCGCCGCTGTTGCCGCCAACTCCGCGGCGATGAGCGACGCCCTCATGACCCCTGCTCTCTTCTCCTCCATCGCACAAAGGCCGTAACCCATGCTCCTCGCCGCCGGTGAGTCCCGGAACAACTTCGTCGACATCGACGTCCCGCCGTGGGCGTGGGTGGCGCTCGGCGCCGTCCTCGCCCTGATGCTGGCCATCGACCTGATGCGCCACCGCGACGACCACGAGCCCACCATGCGCGAGGCGCTGAAGGAGTCGGCCATCTGGGTGGCGTGCGGCCTCGCGTTCGCCGTCGTCATCGCGGTGGCCTTCAACGGGCAGGCGTTCGGCGAGTACATCAGCGGCTACCTGATCGAGAAGTCGCTGAGCGTCGACAACGTGTTCGTGTGGGCCATGTTGTTCTCGAGCATGGCCATCCCGCTCAAGTTCCAGCACCGCGTGCTGTTCTGGGGCATCTTCGGCGCACTCACGTTGCGCGGCATCTTCATCTTCGCCGGCAGTGCGCTCATCAGCCGCTTCTGGTGGCTGCTGCTCGTGTTCGGTGTGTTCCTCGTGTACACGGGTCTGAAGGTCATCCGGCACCGCGCCGACGAGGGCACCCAGGAGGCCACGCGTGGCCTCGGCCTGCTGAAGCGGTTCATGCCCGTCAGCGACAAGTTCGACGGCCACAAGTTCCTGACGCGGGTGAACGGGAAGCGCGCGGCCACCCCGCTGCTGGCCGCCCTGGTGGTGGTCGAGGTGACCGACGTGATCTTCGCCGTCGACTCCGTGCCGGCCATCCTGGCCGTGTCCCACGAGCCGTTCCTGGTGTTCGCCTCCAACGCCTTCGCCATCCTCGGCCTGCGGGCCATGTACTTCCTGTTGGCGGGCGCACGCGAGAAGTTCCACTTCCTGAGCCACGCGCTCGGCGGCATCCTCATCTTCGTCGGGGTGAAGATGACCGTGTCGCACTGGATCCACCTGAACACGTACCTGTCGTTGGCCATCATCGTCGCCATGCTCACGGCGGCGATCGTGTTCAGCCTGCGCCGCAACAAGACGATGGCGGCCGGGGTCGCCGAACCCGTGGCGCACTGACCGCGGGGCGACGACCGTGCTCCATGTGCGCGTCGTCGCCCCACCCGATCGCCGCGACGCGGTGCTCGACGCCCTCGAGCGCGACGTGGCCGTGTGCAACATCGTGGTCGTGCCCGGCGCGGCGCGGCGCCCCAGCGGTGATCTCGTCCAGTTCGACGTGGCGCGCGAGGCGGCCAACGGCGTGCTGGCCGAACTGCGGCGCCTCGAGATCCACCGGCACGGCTCGATCGCGGTGGAACGCATCGACACGGCGCTGTCCGACGTGGCCGCCGCAGCCGAGGCGTCGGCCCCGGGCGACCCCTCGGAGGCCGTGATCTGGGAAGAGGTCGAGGCCCGCGTGCGCGACGAGAGCGGGTTGTCGCCCAGCTTCGTGGCGCTTCTCGTGATCGCCGTGCTCATCGGCGCGGTCGGCGTGCTGGCCGACTCGCCGATCCTCATCGTCGGCGCCATGGTGGTGGGCCCCGAGTACGGTCCGTTGGCGTCGGTCGCCATGGGCATCTACGGCCGGAGGGGGCGTCGCATACGGCGCGGGCTGAAGGCCCTGTCGGTCGGCTTCCCGGTGGCGATGGTGGCCGCAGCGGGTCTGACGTTGCTGTTGCGGGCCGCCGGGCGCATCCCCGCCGCCTACCAGCTCGGCGAGCGGCCGCTCACCGCCTTCATCTCGAGCCCCGATCTGTTCGCCGTCATCGTGGCCGTGCTGGCCGGTGTGGCCGGCACCGTGGCGCTCACCGAGGCGCGCGCCGGCTCGTTGGTCGGGGTGCTCATCTCGGTGACGACCATCCCGGCCGCGTCGATCGTGGGAGTGGCGCTGGCCATGGGGCGCGTCGGCGAGGCGGTGGGCGCGTTCGGCCAGCTGACGTTGAACCTGGCATTGCTGGCCGTGGTCGGGGCGCTGACCCTGGCGGTGCAGGGGGCGTTCTGGCGCCGCCTGGCACGGTCGTACCAGGCGGGCCCGGGGACCTAGGGCGAACGCCGACGGGTGAGTCGCCGCGCCGCATCGGCGCCTTTGGCGGCTCTCGCCTTCGCCTCGTGCAGCAGGCGCTCGGCCCACACGAACTCCTTGGCCAGCAGGGCCAGGCCGGCGATGCACACGAGCAGCCCGGGACCGGGGAGCGGGATGAGCGCGATGCCGAGCGCGAGCAGGCCGAAGCCGCCGCCGACGACGACGGCGCGCCGGCCGGAGCGGAGCAGCAGCTTCACGAGCGCCTCGCCACGCCGGGCCCGGCCGTCGGCCGCGGCATCGGCGAGTGCGGCATCGGCGAGTGCGAGCTCGTCGGGTTCGACAGGGGTGGGCAACGACATACGAGCCTCCGGGAGATCTTCGACGACGGGATCCGACGCCGAAGGTCTCTCCCACCGCCTCTCGGCGGCCGCTGGCACCGGGCCCGGGGGCCGTGATGACGATGCCGGCGTGTCGGGATACTCCCCTTCGCGCATCGCGACGGCGAACCGTGGCGACCGGGGCATGATAGCGAGCACGCAAGCGAGGGGGAGTGCCGTGGTGGATCTTGATGCGTTCGTTGCGACCTGTGCGGGCGTGCTGGGTGAGGCCGATGCCGGGGCGCGCGTGGCGTCGGCCATGCGGCCGCTGGTGGCGGATCCGGCAGGGTTGGCCGAGGCGCTCGACCGTCGGCGCACCGCGCCCACCGGCCCTGTGGTCGTGCACCGATCGGACGACCTGACGGTCATCGGCCTCGACGTGGCGGCCGGGTTCGTGAGCCCGGCCCACGACCATCGGTTGTGGGCGGTCGTGGGGGTCTTCGTCGGCGCCGAGGACAACGTCTTCTACCGGCGGACGCCTGACGGGGTCGAGGAGACCGGCCGAGCCGTGCTGGCGACCGGTGAATGCCTGGCGCTGCCCGACGATGCCGTGCACCGCATCGCCAACTCGGGCGCCGACACCATGCGGGCCCTCCACGTGTACGGGGGCGATCTGTTCGCCACCGCCCGGAGCCAGTGGGACGACGACTCGGGCGTCGAGCGTCCGTTCGGGAGCCCCTCGCCGGCTCGTTCATGACGTAGGTCACACCAGCACGCCCCCGCGTGGAATGCCGGGAGGCAGCGTGGGCGGGCGGGACCCGTGGGCGCACGATGACGGTACCCGTCCCCCTGGAGCCGTGATGACCTCGACCAGCCAACCCTCTGGCCAACCCGCCGGCCAACCCTCCACCCAACCCGCCGGCCAACCCGCTGGCCGTGTCGCCCGCGTCACGCAGGCCGCGCTGTTCGTCGTCTCGGCGGTGCCCCTCGGTGC
>JANPGL010000307.1:0-6344 GCA_031423915.1 Actinomycetes bacterium
CCGAGCGCGGTGGAGCGCTCGGAGGTCGACGCTGCGGTCGCCGCGTTCGTCGCGGTGGTCGCAGAGGTCGAGGGGCACACGGTCACCCCTAGCGCGAGGAACCCCCGCATGATCGCTCGTCTCATCACCGCCAAGACCGCCGCCATCGCCGTCGCCACGCTCTGCACCGCGGGTGCGGCCGCCGCCGCCACCGGCACGTTGCCCTCCCCAGCGCAGCATGCCGTCACGCGGGCGGCCAATGTGGTCGGGCTCGGCGCATCCACGACGAAGCGCGACGGCCACGACGACCGGGACGCAGACGACGGCGACGACACCGACTCGACGTCGACCTCGACCCTTGCGACGACGACGACGTCGACCGACGAGTCGACGACCTCGACATCGAGCTCGTCGACGACCTCTACGAGCACGACGCTCGCGGCCACCACGTCCACGTCGGACAGCCGTGACGACGAGGCCGACGAGCAGACGCCGGTCGGCCCCGACGTGACCGGCCCCGCCAAGAAGGGCCTGTGCAACGCGTACCTCACCTCGAAGGCGAAGGGCCATCTCAAGAACCCCGACGCCGTCGCCTTCCGGAACCTCCTCGAGGCGGCGTCGGCGGCCGGCGTCGGCGTCGAGGACTTCTGCGCGGACGTGACAGCCACCCCGGCCACGGCGACGACCGCTGGTGCGGCGATCACGCCGTCCGCTCCCGGCGCCGCGCACGGCACGCCGCCGCACACACCCGGCAACAACGGCAACGGACGCGGGAACGGCAAGGGCTGAGACCCGCTCGTCGCCCCGCGAGAAGGAGAGCGCGTCCTGGCATCGTCGGGACTGCGGTACGGTCACGTCGTTGGGGGATGAGCGCGGCGCCGCGGTGCCCCGCCCTCCGAACAGAAGGAGCGATTCCATGGTGACATCGAAGCGACTGCTCGCAGCGTTCGTTCTGGTCCCGGTCGTCGTGGCTACGGCCACCGTGGCGTCGGCGACGTCTCGCCTGGGTGAGGCGCAGGCGAACCAGCCTCAGGTGCAGGGTCAGCCGTCCTCGAACACGACGGCGGTGTTCCCGACGAACAAGCAGAACGAACCGACGATCGCGGTGAACCCGCTCGACAGCAGGTTCCTGATCGCGGGATCGAACGACGAGCAGCGCCAACCGGGGTGCGGCCCCGGCCCGGTGCGTGGTGCCACGTTGGCGTCGGACTGTTCGTTCTTTCCCGGCGTGGGCACGTCGGGGATCTACACGTCGTCGAACGGTGGCGCGACGTGGACCAACCGGGGGTTGCTCGACGACCAGGCCTCGTGGACCGGTCGCGGGGTCATCTCCGATGGCGACCCGGTGATCGCCTACGGCCCGAAGCCCACTGGCACCGGCGGGTTCACCTACTCCAACGGCGCGCGGGCCTACTACTCGACCCTGGCCAGCCTCTCGGGCGCCAAGGGCACGGAGTACATCGTCGTCAGCTACTCCGACGACAACGGAGCGACCTGGTCGCCGCCTGTCGTCGGCACGACGAAGACGAGCTCGGTCGACTTCAACGACAAGAACTGGATCAGCGTCGACACGTCGGCCGCCAGTCGCTTCTTCGGCACGGTGTACTTGAGCTGGACGGAGTTCCGTTCGAACACGGCCGTCGGGAACGGCAGCGAGCCGGTCATGGTCGCAACGTCGAGAGACGGGGGCGCAAGCTTCGGTGCGCCCAACCAGCTCTCGCCCGCCGGGAACAACGGTACCGGGAACGGACGGCAGGGTTCGTCGTCGACCGTCGGGCCCGACGGTACGGCCTACGTCGCGTTCGAGCAGGGCACCTCGCAGGTCGTGGTGATCTCTCGCGACGGCGGCACCAAGTGGTCCCGACCGGCGGTGATCGGTCCCGTCACCGACATCGCCGATCCGATCCCGGGTGCCAACTTCCGTACCGACAGTTTCCCGACGATCGCGGCCGACCCCCGCAGCGGCAGCACCACGGTGCACGCCGCATGGTCGACCCGCACAGCGGCAGGCGGACGAATCGTGGTCGCCACCTCGGCCGATCGCGGGGTCACCTGGTCGGCACCGGTCACCGTGAGCCGAAGCGAGGGGTATGCCTTCTTCCCAGGACTCGACGTGGCACCCGACGGACGGGTCGATCTCGCCTACCAGGCGCTCGTGGCCGTCGACCCGACGACGTTCGGCACGGGGAACGCCGCCATCGACGCCTACGCCGTCACCCGCTCACCCGCTGGGACATGGTCAGCACCGGCCCGTCTCACCGAGAGCCCGTCCGATCCCGCCGTCAGCGCCCAGAACAACCTGCAACGTCAGTTCTGGGGCGACTACAACACCGTCGTGTCCGACGCCACCGGAGCGTGGTTCGTCTACACCGACAGTCGCCAGGGCAGCGGGTGCGCCGACGTGGACGCGTACCAGCACTACCTGCACGACAACGGTCTCGCGACACGCGGCGACATGGCCGACCGTCTCAGCCAGCGCATCACCGGGATCAACCCGGCGCTCTCGGACCCCTCGGTCAAACCCGCACCACCCACGGTGTGCCCGAACCAGTTCGGCAACACCGACATCGTCGTGGGTCGCTTCCAACCCTGACGGCCGCGGGGCGGGGCGATCTTCGGTGGCTCGCGTCATCAGAGCTGGGATGACGCATTCACACCACCTGCCCGGTCATGAGCAGGATCGGCTCGTCTTCCCCGTACGCCAGCATGATCCCCACCGCGGTGGAGGCGCTACACCGTCTGGCGCAGCGCCGTGATCGGCTCGACCGACGCCGCCTTCCACGACGGGTAGAGGCCGGCGAGCAGGCCCACGAACGCGCCGGCCACGGGCACGGCGAACGGCAACCACGGGTCGAGCACCGGCGTCCACGACTTGGCCGCGGAGACGGCCACGACCACGATGACGCCGACGCTCGTGCCCAGGACTCCGCCGAGGAGCCCGAGCGCGATCGACTCCACCAGGAACTGGGCGGCGATGTGGCGCCGTGCTGCGGGGGCGCCCCCTGGTTCCATGCATATTAAGTATGCACATCCGTCGGCCGCTTCGCCAGAATGGATCGGGTGAACTTCCACGCGCTTTGACGAACGCTTGACTCGACACCCCTCACCAGGGCCGACGCGCCCGCCGATCGGCCGGAACATGAGATCCGCCCGTCGCACGCCCCTCGCGGCGCTCGCCCTTGGTTTCGGCGCCGCCTACCTGACTTGGCGTGTCACCTTCAGTCTCGACGGCGCGCCCGCTTGGTTGGCCTGGCCCGCGCTCCTCGTCGAGCTGGCGGGCTTCGGGTCCGTCGCGGCGCTGCTCGTCGCCCTACGGTCGGGGCCCGGTCGGAGCGCGACGCTCCCGGTGACCGCGCCCGACACCGCGGCGGCCATGCTCGTGGTGGTGCGCGTCGACGACGACCGGATGGTCGACGACGTTCGCGCCACGCTTCTGTCGGTCGGTCCCGGCATCGAAACCGTGGTCGTCGATCGGTCCGGTCGGCCGGAGGTGGCGGCCGCCGCCGCCCGGCTGGGGGCCAGCTACGAGCCCGCCGCCGATGCGCTCGGGCTGCCCGCCGAGCTGCCCGGGGACGTGGCGTGGATCGGCGTCCTCGACGCCGGCGACGTGGTGCGTGCCGGTGGGTTCGACCTCCTGGCGGCCACCGCCCAGCGCGAGGCCGCCTTCGCCGTCGGTGTCGTCCAGGGCCTCGTGCGCAGCGTGGCCGACGACTCGGCCGAGCACGACGCCGCCGGCCGCGACGAGCGGACGTTCGAGCGCGAAGGGCTGAACGCCGCGCTGGCCGCCCGCGGCATGGCGGTGTGGACGGGCTCCGGTGCGCTGCTCACCCGCGACGCCTTCGACGAACTGGCCGCGCTGCCGGCCGGTGCGCGCCGCAGCGAGCTCGAGGCCTCGGTGGCGCTGCGCGTCGCCGGCGTGCGCCTCGTGGCGCCCACCGATCGCGCCGTCGTGGCCTCCCGGCCCGTCAACCGCACCGCCACCGTTCGGTCCCGTCGCCGCCGCGAGGTGGCGGCGGCGCGTCGCCTGCTGGTCTCGCGCCGTAACCCCCTGCTGGCGCCCGGGCTCGTGTGGCGCCAGCGCGTCGGCCTGCTGGCCTGGACCGCGTCGCTGCTGTCGGGTCATCGCCGTGCCGCGTTCGTCGCGGTCGTCGCGGCGTCGCTGGTGGCCGGGGAGCTTCCGTTCCGCCCCGACCCCGTGGCGCTCGCCGCGCTCTGGCTGCCGTTCGTCGCACTGTCGACGCTGGCGGTCACCGTGGCATCGGGTGGCCGGGTGCGCCCCGGCGATCGCACGCGGCGTTCGCTGCGCCTCCTCGGAGCGTCCGTGGGGCGCGTCGGCCGACCCGACGGCCTGGACGCCGCCGACGTGCGCGGCGGCATGGAGGTCACGGGCGACCGGGTGATGCTCGGCTCGCTCACGATCGTGGCGGCCGCGGCCGCGGCGCGCACCGTGGCCGATCTCGGCGATGCGTCCGCCGCGCTGCCGCCGGCCGAGCTGGCCGGCCTGTTCGCCGTCGCACTGTGGCTCGTGGGCCTCGGCCTCGACGGGCTACGCCTGCTGGCACGGCGCACCCAGCGCCGCGTCGCTCGCCGCGTGCCGGCCGGCCTCGCCGCCACGGTCAACGGTGAACGACTCACGTTGGCCGACCTGACCCCGCGCGGCGCCGGCTTCCTGGCCGAGGGTCCGCTCTCCTTCCGCGACCGCGTCGAGCTGCACGTGGTCCTGCCCCGGGTCCACGGCCCCGGCTCGGCGGTCGTGCTCCAGGGCGTGGTGCGCAACCGTCGCGTCGTCGACGGTCGGACCTCACGCGTCGGCATCGTGTTCACCGAGGTCGACGCGGCGGCCCACGACGCGCTGCTCGAGCACTGCGCCGTGGCCTTCCCGCTCCGCCTGCTCGATCGCGATGCGCTCGACGCTCCGGCGGCGGCCGAGCGCTACGTGCCGGCTCCCGCCCCGTCGACCGGGCGCGGTGCGCTGGCCCCGCGGCTCGTGGGTCTGGCCACGGTGGCGTGCGTGGTCACGTCGCTGGCGCCGAACCTGACGGTCGGTGCGTCCGCCGCGTCGCCCACGGGCGACATCACCGTCGTGGCCTTCCACGACCACAACGCCAACGGCGCCCGCGACATCGCCGGCGACGTCGCACACCCCGCGGTCGACGGGCCCGTGGAGGGCGTCGGCGTCACCGCCACCTGCCTCGCCGTCGACGGCGTCACGTACACCGCCGCCGTACCGGGGTGGACCGATGCCACCGGGCGAGTCACCTTGACCGGCCTGACGGGCTCACCCTGCCGCATCGAGGTCGTGGCCACGCCCGACGACTTCCAGCCCGCACCGCTCGGCGTCGACAACGGCGGGTTCGTCCAGTTCGCGGCTACGGGTACGACGGTGCGGGTCGGTGTGGCCGTGCCCGGCGAGTTCTGCCAGGACAACCCGACGATCGCCGCGGCCTGCGCCACGTTCGGCGACCAGCTCAACGGCGCTCACGCCGGCTTCGGTGCGCTGAAGGCCTTCCCGCTCACCGCGTCGGGTGCCGCGTACGACGGCACCGCCACCACCACTGCGACCTCGTTGGCCGAGGCGCGCCAGATCGGCACGACCTTCGGCGCCGCCTGGTACCGCACGACGCGCACGATCTTCGTGTCGGCCATGACCAAGGTGTACGCCGGGTTCGGACCCGGCGGACCCGGCGCGCTGTACGCCGTCGCCGCCGACGGCTCGTCGACGTCGGTGTTCGCCACCATCCCGAACGCCGGCAGCCTGCCCTCGCGCGCCGGCTACGCGCCGAGCCCCGACGCGGTGGCCGGTGACTGGTTGCGCGACGGCGAGCACTGGGACGCCGTGGGCACCACGTCGCTCGGCGACATCCAGCTCACCAAGGACGAGACGACCCTGTGGGTCGTCAACCTCAACGACCGCCGCCTGTACCCGGTCGACGTGGCCACGGGCACCGTCGGTTCGCCTGCGGCGATCCCGCTCGCCGCCGGCGCGGTGACGGGTTGCGACCCCGACTGGGTGCGCCCGTTCGGCCTCGGCCGCGAGGGCACCGAGATCCTCGTGGGCTCGGTGTGCGCCGGCCCGACCGCCGCCGACCTCCACGCCTACGTGTACGGCTTCGAGCCCGACCTCGGTACCTTCACGACGACGCCCGTGTTCGAGTTCGGCCTCACCTACGCCCACGGCCACCCCGGCAACGGGTGTGCGCCGGGCGGTCGGGGTGACTGGAACGCGTGGACCTCCACGAACCTGTTCGATGGTTCCTCGGCGGTCAGCTACGACTGCGGCTACCCGCAGCCGATGCTCTCGGACATCGAGGTCGACGACGACGGCTCGCTGGTGCTCGGCCTACGTGACCGATTCGGCGACCAGT
>JANPGL010000308.1:0-3212 GCA_031423915.1 Actinomycetes bacterium
GAGCGGTGGCACAAGACGATGCGCCGCGAGTTCCTCGATGGACGAGTGTTCGACTCGATCGAACACGCCCAGGCCGAGCTCGACGCGTGGGTGCGGCACTACAACGTTGAGCGGCCGCACCAGTCGCTCGGAGGCGTGCCGCCGATCGAGCGGTTCAAGCTCGCCGGCCTCCGGGAGAAGCCGGCGCGACCGTTGCCCGAGACCGCGACGACGGTGGGGTCTGGGCCGGTCACGACCCGGCGTGTCAGCGCCCAGGGCACGATCGGGTTCGCCACCGCCACCTACAAGGCCGGGACATGGCTGGCCGGTCAGACCGTCGAGGTCACCTGCGACGGTGGACTCGTGCAGATCCACCATCGCGGGGTGCTCGTCGCGACCCACGCCCGTCGCCACCCGCCCGACAAGCAGACCGCGGGCATCGAGCGCGGTCGCCGCCGGCGGCCGTCACCCCGGGCGGTGTCGTCGCCGTCGGTCACCCGCAAGGTCGACTCCTCCGGCAACGTCAGTTTCGCCGGCACGAACTACCGGGTCGGGAACGCCTACCGACGTCGCCAGGTCCAAGTCGCCGTCGTCGGTAACACCGTCGAGATCAGCATCGGTGAGCAGCTCATCCGCAGCCACAAAGCCCGCTACGCCCGCACCCGAGAACACGGCGCCCTCGCCAACCCCGGCGGCCGCCCCCACCGCACCAACGCCGCATGACAGGTTCGACCTGTCAGCCACCTAGCGGGGCCAGACCGTCAGCCGGGTACCGGGGCTTGACACCGATCCATTCGGTGTGCGCCCGTCTTCCCACGCAACGGCGCGTGTCCACGCCGAGGTTTGGGCTGTTCGGTTGTCGTTCCTCGCCTCCTCGCGCCTGGTGTCGCTGGCGCTCCCTGCTCGCTCGCGTCCTGCACTCAGCTCAGACGGGCCGGCCCGGCTCGCCGGCCGAACACATGCCGCCCGGATCGCCATGAACTCGGGCGCGTTCTGCGCTGCGATCCTGAGCACCGTCGCCGCTCGGGTGCGCCCGTTCCCGGGTGGGCCGACGTCTGCTCGACGCCGAGCGAAGTCGTGCGCCCGGTCGGGAGATGGCCGGCCATCGCTCACCGTCCCGTCGTGCCGTCGATGAGTACCGTCCGGTACCGCTGAACACGTCTTGTGTTGCCGGATCGTCCGTCCAGGGCCGTCCCGCGTTGCGCCGGGGCGGGAATTGGCTGAGATCTTGGATGAGCCGGATGTCGGGTGGTGACCAGAGGCGGAGCGCTCCGAATGGTCCTCTGGAGCGGCCAGCAGCCGTGGACCACCAAGCGCGGCCATCTGACACCCCTGCGCTGCGGCGCCCGCTGCTGAGTTGCACGATTTGGCACGTAGCACTGCGGTCCGGGACGCTGCCGTGTTGGTGACTCGTACGTTTCTCCCGAGCGGAGCGGGAGCGGCACATGCGGGGTCGAGGGCGGTTCAGGGCACTGATGGGCGTGGTCGCGCTCGTGACGGGTGGGGCGGCCGTGCAGGTCGCCCGGGCGCCTGCCGGCGCGGCCGCTGTCGCCGCCAGCCCGGCGTGGGGTTGGGGTGCCGGTAGCTACGGGGGGCTCGGTGCACCGTTCACGGACCGGCCGACGCCGGCCGTTGTGCACGACGGTTGGTCGTTCATAGCGGTGGCCGCCGGCGCGGAGCAGACGGTCGCCATCGGCGCCGACGGCGAGCTGTACGCGTGGGGCAGCAACATCTTCGGTGAGGTCGGCAATGGCACGCAGATCACGGTGACGACACCAGCGCGCGTCACGCTGCCCGGCGGTGTGAAGCCGGCGAAGGTGTACGCGGGTAACGGTGCGAGCGGGGCGATCGGCACCGACGGCAGCTTCGCCATGTGGGGCTCGAACTTCTACGGGGCGATGGGGCTGGGCACGACGTACGACTACCAGACCGTGCCGATCGCGGTACCGCTGCCGGCCGGTGTCCGAGCGGTCGACGCCGCGCTCACGTGGGGCATGACCTGGGTGCTGGGCGACGACGGCCACGCGTACGGCGCCGGCCTGAACGACCGCTACAACCTGGGCGACGGCACGAACGTGCGGCGTCTCACGTTGTCCCGCGTGGCGATCCCGGGCGACGCATCGCTCGTCGCGGTCGGCGTGGGCGCCGCCCTCGGCGCTGACGGCACCGTCTACACGTGGGGGGACAACACCTCGGGCCAGATGGGCACCGGATCCACGGCGGTCTGGACCGACGTGCGCGCTGCGCTGCTGCCGACCGGCGTGAAGGCGCGGACGTTGTCCGCCAATGGTCAGCACACCGCCGTGGTGGGCAGCGACGATCGCATCTACACGTGGGGCAGCAACACCCGCGGTCAGCTCGGTGACGGCACGATCTCGGATCGGTGGTCGCCGGTACCGATCGCGCTGCCGAACGCGGTCCGGCCCACTGCCGTGCAGACCGGTCTCGCCTTCACCGTAGCGGTGGGCGCCGACGGTCATGCGTACGCGTGGGGCATCAACTTCTACGGCGACCTGGGCGATGGCACGACGGCGAGCCACCTCGCTCCTGTCGCGGTCGCTCTCCCGACCGACCGTCGGGTGGTCGCCTACAGCGTCGGGCAGTCGCACACGGTCGCGCTCCTGGGCGCGGGCGGCGCCATACCGCCCCCGCCGACACCGCCGCCGACCACGCTGCCCCCGACGCCGCCAGGACCCACGACACCGCCCCCGCCGGTGCCACCGCCGCCCACGGCGGTGGGCGGGAGCGAGCTCCGCTTCCATGTGCTCGACCCGACACCGCTCGTCGGCAGTTACCACTTGCTCGACGCGGCGGTGACTGCACTGCCCGAAGGCCTGGTGGAGCTCTCGATCCACACGAACCAGA
The DNA here is from genome assembly GCA_031423915.1 of Actinomycetes bacterium. Lineage (GTDB taxonomy): Bacteria > Actinomycetota > Acidimicrobiia > Acidimicrobiales > Ilumatobacteraceae > JANMAT01. Next base: position 2,845 of record JANPGL010000308.1, read on the forward strand.
CGGACGCGGAGACGACCGGCGAGCTGCGCGTCGGTCCGTGTTCGGGAGGCGTGGCGGCCACCGATGCGGAGCTGGTGGCTCGGACGCTCATGGACGCCGCCGCCTCGCTGCTCGTGCCGGCCGGGTCATGCGCGTTCACGAATACGTTCATGGACGTGTCGGTGACCCTCCTCGCGACCGTATCGACCGATCCGACCGACCCGGCCTTCGTGGACGTGGTCGACACGCCGCTGCCTACGCTCGCCGTCCCCGTCGACCCCGACGCCGGGAACCCGATCGTCGCGCCGAAGTTCCACTTCACGACCGAGCCGGCCGTGCCGGCAAACGCGCGGTACGACGTCCTGATCGTGCGCACCAGCTCGTCCACG
>JANPGL010000309.1:0-2330 GCA_031423915.1 Actinomycetes bacterium
GCGTTCGATCCGCTCACCGGCATGCGCCTCGCCGCCCGACTGAAAGCCGCGAAGGACGACCTGTTCCGCGCCGCCCAACCCGACACGTGCCCCGACGACCCCATCGAACGCGACCAACACCTCGCCGCCCACGCCCTCGTCGCCCTCGTGGTCCCCTCCGAAGGGGCCGCTGCGCCCCCGGTGGCGACACGACCCGAGTTCGTCGCCCTCATCGACGCAACCCAACCACCCTCGCCCGACGGGCCCGTCGTCGACTGGAGCTTGCCCGTCGAACTACCCACCGAGATCCTCGCCACGCTCGCCGCTGACGCCGACGTGCACGGGATCGTCCTGTGGAACGGGCTCGTCCTCCACGCACCCGGCACCCTCGACCTCGGGCGCACCACCCGCATCGCCAACCGGGCCCAGCGGCGGGTGCTGCGCGGCTGGTACGCCACCTGCGCCATACCCGGATGCATCGTCCGATACGACAACTGCCGCGTCCACCACATCACCTGGTGGCGCCACGGCGGCACTACCGACCTCGCCAACCTCCTCCCCGTCTGCACCCACCACCACACCAAGATCCACAACGCCGGCTGGGCGATGGAACTCGGGAGCGACCGGACGCTGCGCATACGGCTCCCCGACGGGCAGGTGCTCTCGACCGGCCCACCCGGCCGCGGGCGGCGGGCGGCGTGAGCGCGGCGGGCGACTCCGACCCGCGACGACCGCGCGCCGCGGCACGACCGGGAGCCCGCTGACCAGTTACGGTCGACGGCCATGAAGGCAGCGGTGTTGTACGAGACCGGCGGACCCGAGATGCTCCGCTACGAAGACGTCCCCGATCCCGACGTGCGCCCCGGTGGGGTGCTCATCGAGGTCGGCGCGGTGAGCATCCAGGGCGGCGACCTCCTCCACCGGCAGGGCGGTGTCCTCGCCACCATGCCCCACGTCGTCGGCTACCAGGCTGCGGGCACCGTGCGCGAGGTCGGCGCCGGGGTCACGGACCTACGCGTCGGCCAAGCCGTCGTGGCCACCATGGGCTTCGGCAGCCACGCCGAACTCGTGAGCGTGCGAGCGGCCAGCGCGTACGCCGTGCCCGACGGGCTCAGCCTCGAGGAGGCCGCAGGCGTCCCCATCGAGTTCGGCACCGCCGATGACTGCCTGTTCGAGTTCGGACACCTGCGCGCCGGCGAGGTGGTGCTCGTACAGGCCGGCGCCGGCGGCGTCGGCCTCGCCGCCAACCAGCTGGCCAAGGCCGCGGGAGCGTCGATGGTGATCGCCACCGCGTCGAGCGACGAGCGGCTCGAACGCCTGCACGACTTCGGCATGGACCACGGCATCAACTACGCCACCGCCGACGTGCCCGCCGAAGTGAAGCGGCTCACCGACGGCCACGGCGCCGACCTCGTCGTCGACCCGGTCGGCGGCAGGACGCTCGAAGGGTCGATCGCTGCGCTGGCCTACCGCGGCCGCATCTCATGGGTGGGCCAGGCCGGGCGCGACGAGCGGCCCGCCGACGTGTGGCCCATCATGCAACGCAACGGCAGCCTCACGGGTACGTTCTTCGGGGCCGAGATGGCCCACGATCCGGCCCGCACGCGGGCGCTCATCGAGCGCCTGCTCCAGCGGGTCGCCGACGGCGAGCTGCATGTCGTGATCGACACGATCTTCCCGTTGGCCGAGGCCGCCGCGGCCCACCGCCACATCGAGAGCCGCAAGGCCTTCGGCCGGGTGCTGCTGCGGCCGTAGCCGAGTCGGCCCGCCGCCCGCCGCCCGCCGAACTTTGGTGGCCTTCCTCCTTCCTCGAGGACACACCACCGACCCGAAGGAAGCCGCTCGTCCCGGAAGGTCAGCCTTCCCCGTCGTCGATCGGGGCGTACGGCGCATACCACCGCCACGGCTCTCGCCGACGGCCCCAACGACCAGCGCTCCGAAGCGAGCGGGATGGGCTCACCGTCGAGGGGCCACACGGTCCACTCACGCCGCAGCCCGTCGCCGCGCGCGCTGATCCTGCCGTCGACGACGCTGCCCACCAACGCCGTCATCGACGCGACGACCTCGTCCGCGGTCGCCGCGGACGACGTCGCCACCAGGGGCCACCCGTCCGTGTCGAACCCGACCCGGTAGGCGCGAGGGCCGACGCCGGCGATGCGCAGGCCGCAGCAGTCGGCATCGACGGGACGAAGGGACCACCGGCGACCGGGCCGATCACGGTCGAGCACGACACGTTCGCCGAGACGACCGGCCACGGTCGAGAGCAACCGATCGACGGCGTCGGCCAGGGCTTCGTCCTGCCCGTTCTCCACCGGTGGCCCGACCGCCTCCAGGGCGCGCCGCCACCGCCG